>NZ_JAMOKT010000029.1:0-81161 GCF_023656795.1 Parabacteroides caeci | reverse complement strand
CTAAAAGAGTTTACGGAAACTCTTTTAGTGCTAAATTTGTAAACTTATAACAGCACGGACCTTTTTGGTCCTTTTTGAAACTTTTTTATTTTCAAGAAGGTCAACTTATTTCAGGACAGGACACGTAGTAATTCTGTTTAGTACGTATAGTAAATCCAAAAACATCGGGATCTATTTTATATTTGTTCAGGAACAAAGAAACGGTTTCTCATCCTCCTTATACATATCATATATCATCCCAATAAAATAATTCATATCTTTGCCGGAAAAGTATACAAAAATCGTATGGGAATAGGAAAATGGATCGGCGGCATTATCGGATTTATGGCTTTAGGGCCTTTGGGCGCTCTGGCCGGAATCGTATTCGGCTCTTTGTTTGATGAAGGAATCAATCAGGCGGGACAGGCATACGGCGGAAGGAGTTATGAAAGTGAACCCTCCCCGGAAGACAGATACACGGGCCAGCGGAACAGCTTCCTTTTCTCCATGCTCGTGATGGCATCGTACATCATCAAAGCCGACGGGCGGATCATGCACAGTGAAATGGAGTTTGTGCGCCAGTTCCTCAGAAGAAATTTCGGAGAAATGGCCGTATCCCAGGGGGAACAGATTTTACTGAACCTTTTCGAACAGCAGAAACGCATGGACCGTGAAAATCCGATGGCTTTCAAAAATACCATTCGGGAATGCGGAACACAGATCGCATACAACCTGAGTTACGAAGAACGCCTGCAACTCCTGGCTTTTCTGGCTCAGATCGCAAAAAGCGACGGACATGTATGCGCGGCAGAGATAGAAGCTCTCAAAGAAGTAACCTTATCCATGGGATTATCGGACAGAGAGGTCGAGTCGATGCTTAATCTGGAAACAAATACGCTGGAAGAGGCTTACAAGGTTCTTGAAATAACACCGGAAGCAACCAACGAAGAAGTACGTGCCGCCTATCGCCGGCTTGCCCTGAAACACCATCCGGACAAAGTGGCCGCCTTAGGAGAAGATATCCACAAAGCAGCCAACGAAAAATTCCAGCGCATCAATGATGCTAAGGCAAAAATTTATAAAGCCCGGGGAATGAATTGATTTTTTTAATCGTATTTTTGCACACTGTTAGGATAATTGTATAATTAATAAAGTATCTATGTCACACGAAGCAATCGCCTGCATCCTGCAACAGGAGGCTGAAGCAGTACTGAATATCCCGGTAACCTCCGGCTATGAAGAAGCAGTAACTCTTATTGTCAAATATGTTCACGAACTGGGAGGAAAACTGATTACCAGCGGAATGGGAAAAGCCGGCCAGATTGCCATGAACATTGCTACCACCTTCAGTTCGACCGGTACGCCGGCCTTTTTCCTGCATCCCAGCGAAGCACAACATGGCGACCTGGGTATCGTGCGTGACAATGATATCATGTTACTGATCTCCAATTCCGGAAAGACACGCGAATTGCTGGAACTGGTAGAACTGACACGCGGCCTGGTGCCCGACATGAAATTTATCGTTATCACCAGCAATTCGGAAAGTTCGCTGGCAAAAGATGCCGACGTATGCCTGCTTACGGGAGCTCCGAAAGAAGTGTGTCCGCTGGGACTCACTCCGACCACTTCAACGACGGTGATGACCGTTATCGGGGATATTTTGGTGGTAGGTACGATGAAAAGGATCAATTTCAATAATAAAGATTATGCCAAACGGCATCACGGCGGTTACCTCGGATCGAAAAGCCGCGAACAGAGCAAGAACGAATAGACTATAAACAAGCCCATTATATGAGAAAAGTTATTGGCATCGGAGAGACGATTCTCGACATTATCTTTAAGAACGACCAGCCACACACAGCCGTGCCAGGCGGATCAGTCTTCAACGGATTGGTGTCGTTGGGGCGTCTGGGAGTCCCGGTTTCTTTCATCAGCGAAGTCGGCAACGACCATGTAGGTGAGATCATCCGTAGATTCATGGAAGAGAATCATATCTCGACAGAATTTGTAGACCGTTTCCCGGACGGGAAGAGTCCGATATCGCTGGCTTTCCTCGACAATGAAAACAATGCCAATTACACTTTTTATAAGGATTATCCCAAACAACGGCTGGAAGTACCGCTACCGGTCATCAATGAGGACGATATCTTTATTTTCGGTTCCTATTATTCCCTGAATCCGGCTCTGAGAGAACGGATGGTTGAATTTCTGGAATATGCGAAAGAACGGAAAGCGATCATTTATTATGATCCGAACTTCCGGAAAGCGCATGCACATGAAGCGATATACCTCACTCCCACCATCCTCGAAAATCTGGAATATGCAGATATCGTACGTGGTTCGGACGAAGACTTCTTCAATATTTTCGGAAAGACAGAGGTAGAACGGGTCTATACCGACCATATCAAATTTTACTGTGAACGGTTCATCTCCACACACGGAGCAAACGGGGTGAATCTGTACACAGGCAAATTGTCCGAACATTTCGATACGGACATGATCAATCCGGTCAGTACCATCGGTGCCGGAGATAATTTCAATGCCGGCATCATTTACGGATTATTGAAATATAATATCGGATATCATGATCTTCCGACTATGAGCAAAGAAACCTGGGAAAAGATTATCCGTTGCGGCATGGACCTTGCGTCTGAAGTATGCCAAAGCTATGATAATTACATTTCTAAAGAATTTGCAACCTCATACCGCCAGTAGTCTTAAATATCATTAACTCCGGTACGACAAAGGGCAGGAATTATTATCTTTGTAATGTATGTATGCTAGAAAGACGATGTTAGTAAAGATTTTTTCTCTGTTTGCTTGTGTTACGTTGATAACGGGTTGTTCCTCTAACAGTCCGGAAATACGGACGCTCTGCCTGCGCGATGATATAGGGAATTATATTCTGAAATGGGAAACCGAACCGCAAATGGAAGGTATACTCAAGATGTATGTTTCCGACGATCCCGAATCGTTCAACAGATCTCTTCCCTCAGGATATGCCAACATAAAAGACGGTGTCACGACTTATATCACCAACGATAATATGTCGCGCAAATATTTCCTGTTGTCTTTCAACGATAAATATTTCAAGACGATCGGTGCCCGCTCCGTATCGATGGACAGCCTCCAGAATCTACGGGAAATCGGTGGCTACGGGACTGCCCACAACCATAAAACGACCCGCTGGGGACAGGTATTCCGGTCCGGACAACTCAGCTCCCTGAGCGAATGGGATTCGATCCGTCTGAACAATCTGCATATCAAAACAGTTATAGACCTGCGCGGGAATGATGAAGTAGCAGCCAGTCCGCTACGTTATTCCAATGCAAACATCGTACACATCCCTATTCCCATAAAGAATATGGATCACGTAGTTGCCCGCATACAGGAAGACCGGATGCGTAAAGGAGACGGAATCCTGTTCATGCAGGACACTTATTTGCAGTACGTTACTGATTACAGCGAACAATATGCCAAGGCGCTCGATGTTTTTCTGGACAAGGATAATTATCCGATCCTGATTAACTGCTCAATGGGAAAAGACCGTACGGGTTACCTGACCGCCATGCTGCTGTTTGCTCTCGGAATACCGGAAGAAACGATCATAAAAGATTATATGGCTTCCAACGAGAACATCAATATCGGACATCTGGCCTATATGGCACGTGATCTGAGCACAAATGCACAGGAAACGATCACCACTTTGGTCACTGTCAACGAAGGGTTGATCGACCTGGTCCTGAAACGGATCCGGAAAGATTACGGCTCGGTAGACAAATATCTGTCAAAAGGATTACATCTGACAGATAAGAAGCGGGATGCATTAAAAGATATTTTACTATATTAATGTGAATCCGAATTATTTATCTACCTTTGTACCCTCTGAATTTATTATATACACATATATCACATTTTGAAAACATTTGAAGAATTAGGAGTTGCCGCCCCCATATTGAAGGCAATCCAGGAAATGGGTTACGAATCGCCCATGCCGGTACAGGAAGAAGTGATTCCTTTCTTGCTGGGAGAAGACAACGACGTAATTGCATTGGCACAAACAGGAACAGGAAAAACAGCCGCTTTCGGTCTGCCCATCCTGCAGAAGATCGATGTGACAAGATATCAGCCTCAAGCACTCATACTTTGTCCCACCAGGGAACTTTGTCTGCAAATTGCCGACGACCTGAATGATTACTCCAAATATATCGACAACCTGAAGGTGCTGCCGGTATACGGAGGTTCCAGCATTGAAAGTCAGATCAAGACATTGAAACGTGGCGTACATGTAGTTGTAGCGACACCGGGACGCCTGCTCGACCTGATGAACCGTAAGACAGTCGATCTGGGTACGATCCGGAACGTTATTATGGACGAAGCGGACGAAATGCTGAACATGGGATTCACCGACAGCATCAATGCGATTCTGGCTGAGGTTCCCCCCGCACGTAACATGTTACTTTTCTCCGCTACAATGCCGCAGGGTATTGCCAGCATCATGAAGAAGTACATGAAGAACCCGAAAGAAATCGTTATCGGGAACAAAAACGAAGGTAACAAGAACATCAAGGATATCTATTATATGGTACAGGCAAGAGATAAATATCTTGCACTGAAACGTATCGCAGACTTCTATCCGAACATCTACGGTATCGTTTTTTGCCGTACCCGTAAGGAAACACAGGAAATTGCCGACAAACTGATACAGGACGGTTACAATGCCGATTCGCTGCATGGCGAACTGAGCCAGGCACAGCGCGACTATGTGATGCAGAAGTTCCGTGTTAAAAACATTCAGTTACTGGTAGCTACCGATGTGGCAGCTCGCGGACTGGACGTGGATGACCTGACTCACGTAATTAACTACGGTTTACCTGATGAAGTAGAATCTTATACTCACCGCCGTGGCCGTACAGGTCGTGCCGGCAAGACTGGTATTTCTATTTCCATCTGCCACGTAAAGGAAAAAGGCAAGATACGCCTGATCGAGAATATCATCAAGAAGAAATTCGAGAAAGGTGAAATGCCGACCGGACACGACATCTGTGAAAAGCAGCTTTTCAACCTCGTTGACCAGATCGAAAAAGTGAAGGTAGACGAAGAAGAGATCGCAACACTGATGCCGCAGATCTATCGTAAACTGGAATGGCTGGATAAGGAAGACATCATCAAACGTGTTGTTTCGCTGGAATTCAACCGTATGATCGACTATTATAAAGATGCTGACGAGATACAAGACGTAGACGAGCGCTCGGCCCGCAGTGAACGTGGCGATTACGGAGAACGTGGCGAACGCCGTTCGCACAATGCAGAAGAAGGTTTCTCACGCTTCTTCCTGAACTTCGGTAAAGCTGACGGATTATTCCCGAACCAACTGATCGAACTGGTCAACAAATGTGTTCCGGGTAAGGTTCGTATCGGTAAGATCGACCTGCGCGACAACTTCTCATTCTTTGAAGTAGAGGAAGGCGAAGCACAGCGCGTAATGGACAGCATGAACGGTTTCGAGATCGAAGGACGCCGTATCTCCGTTGAGCCTGCACAGGGCAAAGGCGAAGGCAGAAGCAGCCGGGGCGGAGGATTCAGCCGTGGAGGAAACTCACGCGGTGGCAGTGGTTCCAGAGGCGGTTATAAAGGTGGCGGTGGCTATAAAGGCAAACGCGAAGGCGGATTCAGCGGCAGCACAACCGACAGACGTAACGGCGAAAAGCCGTGGAGACGTGAAACGTCAGACCGCAATGCCCGTAAGAAAAGATACTAATCTATATTATAGATAGCAAAAAGAGGGAGCGAAATCTATAACGATTACGCCCCCTCTTTCTATTTTAGATCAACCATTCTGCAACACATCTTCTTTTTCCGGAGCATTCGGCTCAGGAGTCGAAGCCGGATCAAACGGGTTGAAGTAATAGATGCCTAATGAATCCAAATATTGCAGGAAAACAGGCAGCTTCTTCATAAAGAGACTGCATTCTTTTGCCTTGGCAGGTGTCCAGCCATCTTCGGCAACAGCGACAAGGCGGGGGAAGGTCATAAAATCCAGACGTTTCTCATCTGCCACACGTTCTGTCCACAATGAGAACTGTAAGCCCATCACCTGGTCTTCATAATCTTTCGTCAGGTGAATAATAGGTTCCGGGAAACGGTACACATCTTCAATCGCATTATAGCCGTTCCACAGACGGCCCACCTTATGTTCGCCATACTGGACAAAGTCTGCATAAAACGGACGGCGCGGTGTCATTATCACATTGTAACCATTCTCGAGAGCTTTTACCAACTGATGTTTGCGGTCATGACGCCACCACATTACAATTGCTTTATCGGGAGAAACGCCGGCATCGATGATTTCGTCCCAACCGATCATGGTTTTACCTTTAGAGGCAACGATATCGGCTGCGCGTTTCACGAAATAGTGTTCCAGTCCGGTTTCATTCTGCAATCCTTTATCTTTGATGAACTGCTGGATTTCGGGATCGGTAAACCAGCTCTGGTTACCGTAATGAACCTCATCCCCACCGATATGAATATAAGGGGAAGGGAATAAAGAAACGATTTCATCGAGAACATCGCTGATAAACTGATAAGTCGTCTCCTTGCAAGGATGGAAAGTAAAACCGTCCCATTTGCCTTCGCCGCCACCGGACAGTTCCGGATAAGAACGGCTGACAGCGGTAGCATGTCCGGGCATATCGAATTCCGGCACTACCATAATATGACGTTCTGCAGCATAAGCTACGATTTCCTTTATCTCTTCCTGGGTATAAAATTTAGCCGGTGCTTCCGGATCATGCCAGTTACCGATAGCACCGACAGAGGTCAGCTTCGGATATTTCTTGATCTCGATACGCCAGCCCGGTTCGTCGGTCAAATGCCAGTGGAAAATATTCATACGGAGGGAAGCCATAATATCCAGATATTGTTTCACCTTCTCCTTACCGAAGAAATGACGGCTTTCATCCAGCATAAAACCTCTCCAGCCATAACGGGGCTGGTCAGTGATCTTACAAGCTCTCACTGTTCCTTTTCCAAAACGGGCCAGTTGTTTCAGGGCCTCTTTCGCATAGAACAGGCCGGATTCCGAAGATGCTTCCAGTAAAACGGATTCCTGACTGACTGTTAATGAATAAGCCTCATCCGGCATTTTCAGTTTTTCATCCAATACCAGTCGAACCGTGCCTTTGGAAGGTGTTCCTGATAAACCCAGTCCTTTCAGTTCAGACTGTAGTTTTTTAGCCAATTCATCGGCATATCCGCCATTCCCGCTGATCGGGGAAGCCGTGCCGATTGTAAACGATCCTTTGCCTCCCGAAACTTTCGCCGGTGTGGGGAACAAAGCAAGTTGTGCAAATGCCGGCAAAGCAAGAAAAGCCAGCAATACTACAATAGATAATAGTTTTCTCATGGGATTATAATTGTTATGTTATCGTACACACCTTAGATTTGGGCAAATATATGCAATTATTCCGATACAGTTTGTATCTTTAGCCATTAAATCAAATGACAAACACATGAACAGATTGTTTATCTTTACTCTTACACTTATCTGCCACTGTCTTATTACATCAGCGCAGGAGATAGAATACGCCCAGCCGGTCAACACACCGGAAAGTTGCACTAGTATTATGGTCGGCAAGAAAGCCTCTGCCGACGGCTCGGTAATGACCAGCCACACTTGCGACGGAAATTACCGTACCTGGATGGATATTGTCCCAGCCGCCACCTATGACCGCGACACGACCGTCGCCATCCGGAACGGACTGATGCATACGGAATATCCGGACGACCAGACCAACGTCGAATTAAAAGGAACCATCCCGCAGGCCCGTTCCACCTATCAGTTCCTGAATACCTCCTACCCTTGCCTCAACGAAAAACAACTGGGCATCGGAGAAACGACTATTTCCGGACGGAAAGAACTGGTTAACAAGAAAGGTATGTTCATGATCGAAGAGTTGGAAAAGATTGCTCTTCAACGTTGCACGACTGCCCGCGATGCCATTCGCCTGATCGGTGAACTGGTCAAAGAACACGGTTATGGCGATTCCGGCGAATGCCTGACAATTGCCGACCCGGATGAAGTCTGGATATTTGAAGTTTTCGGCGAAGGGCCGGACAAAATCGGCGGAGTTTGGGCAGCTGTCCGCATTCCGGACGACCATGTCAGCGTATCGGCTAATATCTCCCGCATATCTACTTTGGATTTAAAGGATAAAGACAATTATATGGCTTCCGCCAATGTCTTCGATGTTGCCAAAAAGATGGGATTCTGGGATGGGAAAGAACCGTTCCGTTTCTGGAAGGCTTACAGCGGAGGGAACTATTTCGGCGAACTGAAATCGTTTAGCCTGCGTGAGTTCTTTATCCTGAACAGCCTTGCTCCTTCCCTGAAGCTATCGTATGATTCGGAAGAACTGCCATTGAGCGTAAAACCGGATAAGCAGGTAGCCGTAACCGATGTAATGGCTCTTTTGCGTGCAACCTATGAAGGGACAGACTGGGATACAACCAAAAATCTGAAAGTCCCATCCAAAAAGAAAGACAGTTCGGATAAAGATTCTATCACCAGCCCGGCCGCCAATCCCTGGATGACAACCGATATGATCAATATGTTGAATGAAATAAAGCCTGGGACGGTCGACCGCAACCGTTTGGTAGCCGTTCCCCAATGTTCTTACTCCCATGTTATCCAGTTACGAAACTGGCTGCCTGATGCAGTCGGAGGGGTTGCCTGGTTGTCATTCGACAATCCGGGACAGAGCCCGCGTATTCCTGTTTTCTCCGGCTCCACCGCACTTCCTCCCAGTTTCGGTATCTGCGGACAGCATCGCCATCGTACTGATGCCGCCATCTGGTCGTTCCGCGAAGCCAATAAACTGGCAACCGTACGCTGGGGACTGACAAAAGAGAAAATGCAAACGGCTATCGCCCATTTCGAAGAAAAAGGACAAACAGAATTACCTTTTGTTGAGGCTCAATACAAACAAATTCAACAAACGAAAGGCGATGAAGCTGCAAATGCCTATCTGACCGGCTATACTTCCGACTTTGCCGGGGCTACCATGCAACGCTGGCGCGAAATGGCTGACGAGTTCTGGAAGATGTTTGCACGAGGTTTCTAAATAACGATTACAAACTATTAAATCATATTTTATGAAAGCATTATTCATATCCTGCGCCTTGCTGCTTTCCGCACTCAGCACATTCGCACAAGGTTATCAGTTTACCGAAGTCGTGACAGTTCCGGCTACCCCGGTAAAAAATCAGGCAGCCACCGGTACTTGCTGGTGTTTCGCCACCACCTCATTTATGGAATCGGAGTTGTTACGCATGGGAAAGGGAGAATACGACCTCTCCGAAATGTTCATCGTACGCCAGAAATATATGAACCAGTTACAGGACAATTACCTGCGACGTGGCGAAGGAAATATCGGACAAGGCAGTCTGGCACATACTTTTAAAAATGCATACCGTCAGGTAGGAATCGTTCCTGAAGAGGTTTACAAAGGGATCAACTACAATTCCGAACGCCACAATCACAGCGAAATGGCTCAATATATGAAAGCTATCGCTGATGTTGCGGTAAAAAATAAGAAACGCAGCCCTGAATACGACAAGCTGATACAAAACCTGTTCGATACCTACCTGGGACAGCTTCCGGCAACATTCACTTACAAAGGGAAAGAATATAC
Organism: Parabacteroides caeci; assembly: GCF_023656795.1. NCBI lineage: Bacteria > Pseudomonadati > Bacteroidota > Bacteroidia > Bacteroidales > Tannerellaceae > Parabacteroides > Parabacteroides caeci. The sequence goes on along the minus strand of NZ_JAMOKT010000029.1, from coordinate 71,490 downwards.
TCCCAAGACATTTGCCGAATCTCTGGGTCTGAATATGGACGATTACATCGAACTGACGAGCTTCACCCATCATCCGTATTATGTAAAATTCGACGTCGAAGTACCGGACAACTGGGAACATCAGCTCATGTATAACCTGCCGCTCGACGAAATGATCGAGACAGTCGATTATGCCCTGAACAACGGTTTCACCGTATGCTGGGACGGTGATGTCAGCGAAAAAGGCTTTTCCTTCAAGAACGGTGTAGCCATCAATCCGGAAGTAAAGAAGGTGGAAGACCTTTCGAATACCGACCGCGCCCGTTTCGAAAAGATGGACGAGAAAGAGCGCCTGGAAGAAGTATACAAATTCGAACAGCCGTATCCGGAAGTAAAAGTAACCCCCGAAGTCCGTCAGGAAGGTTTCGAAGCATTCGTGACTACCGATGACCATCTGATGCATCTGACCGGTATCGCCAAGGACCAGAACGGCACCAAGTATTACATCACCAAAAATTCATGGGGCACAGATCGTAATAAGTTCGGTGGCTACCTGAATATGTCGGAAAGCTTCGTCCGCGCTAAAACCATTTATGTAATGGTTCATAAAGACGCTATCCCAAAAGCTATCAAAACAAAATTAGGCTTAAAGTAAATCTGATTACAAATAAAAGAGGGTACGTCCCTGGCTGATAAAAATCCAGGCGGCGTACCCTCAATATTTTTTGTTCCTTCTTTCAAACTCAATCAACTCCAAACTGGTATTCAGCGACATGCCTATACTTTTCTGTTTTATCTATTAAAATGGAGGGAAAAGACGGTTGGTTCGGAGCATCCGGATATCCCTGGGTTTCGATGGCGATGCCGGCACTGGCATAATAAGGAGTATCCCCCTTTCCAATATCCGTTCCGTCCATAAAATAACCGTTATATACCTGCACAGATTGTTGATTTGTATAAATATCCATCTTTCTTCCGCTGATTTCATCCGACAAACAAGCGGCAAAACTTAGTTCGCTCGCTTCTTTTTTATCCAGGGCATACGCCAGGGAAAAACCTTTGCCTTTTTGTATTTGTGAATGTTCTTCTGTCAAAGACGAAGCAATAGTGTGGGGCAAACGAAAATCCAGCAAGGTACCGTTTACAGGTAATAACCGGCCCGTAGGGATTAATCCATTATCACATTCAATGATAGCGGAAGCATTCAGGGTAAGATTGTGAGATAAAACATTCTTTTTATCTGTAATACCAAAGGATGATTGCAGGTTAAAGAAAGCATGATTCGTGAGATTGACAGGTGTTAGGCGGTCGGTTGTTGCTTCGCACTCCATCCGCAGGGTATTATTATCTTTCAGCAGGTAAGTCACCTTTACTTCGAGGTTTCCCGGATAGCCTTCTTCCCCGTTTGGGGAACAGGTTGTAAATTCGACGGCTTCCTCTCCGGAAGAAGTGACAAACAGGCGGGATTTCCAGAAACGATTGTGAAAAGCGGCCATTCCACCGTGCAAATGATTGCGGACAGGTTTTCCATAAGCATCATTGGAAGCCAGTAAATACTCTTGTCCTTCTAATGTAAAACGGGCATTATTAATTCGTCCGCAGACACGGCCTACTATCGCACCATGATATTGCTCGCCTGCCATCAAATAACCGTCGAGCGTATCGAAACCAAGGAGAATATCCCCCATACAGCCATCACGGTCGGGTGTCCACATACTCACCCAGCGGGCACCATAATTGGTGAATTGGGCGACAAGGCCGTTACGGTTCTTTAATGTAACCAGTTCAGCGGAAGAGGTTGAACCCTCTCCGCTGAATACTGATGCAGACAATAAATTCAACTGACAAACCATGTATTATTGTTTTACAATCTTAAATATACGGCTTTTGAATGCTCCGTACAAGGGAAATTCCACTCCGATATTCATCAACTGACGACCGGCATAAAGGCCATCCATACCTTCAATCCGGTAAGAGGCATCAGGTTCCAGACCACGCAGTTTTACCTTTTTAGGACGTTTGGTTTCCGGTATGGCATTATCCGGATATTCTGCCAGATTATACACAAACACAACTGATTCGGATTTCGGTTTATTGACGAACTGAAGCACGCTCCGGTTATTCTCGTAAGGCGACACCAAACGGTAATGATCACCTTTGTGAACCGTTTCACGAATTTCTTTATAAAGAGCAATCTTCTCACGGGCAACCTCTTTTTCCTTGTCAGACCATTTCGTAATATCATAACCAACACCCAGGACACCGCACAGGGATACATCGAACTTAAATTCAAGCGGATGCCTCTGGTTATGCCAGTCCTCCTGCGTCACCCAGCTAATCATAGAATTAGACGGGAAGGCATTCAGGAAAGAATACTGGATGAACGTGCGTTCCACCGGGTCGGTATTATCGCTTGCCCAGCAGAAATCGGTACGGGCCATCATACCCAGGTCAACCCTACCGCCACCTCCGGCACAGTTTTCGAACCATACTTCGGGAAATTCCGCACGCAATGTTTCAAACAAACGGTACAGATTCTCGATGTATTTAATACGAACGGCCCGCTGTTCATCGGTCGGAGCTGACAGGAATCCAGGTTCTGTCACACCCCGATTCATATCCCATTTGATAAACTTTATATTGTTTTCACGTAACAACGTAGAGAAGCAGCTATATAAATACTGATAGACATCTTCACGTGCCAGGTTCAGCATCAACTGATTACGGGTTTCATGCCGGGTACGGTTCGGATAATGGAACACCCAGTCGGGATGCTGGCGGTACAGGTCACTGTTCGGATTTACCATTTCCGGCTCTATCCAGATACCGAAATCCAGTCCCAGAGCATTGATTTTCTCGATCATCGGTTGCAAGCCGTTAGGGAATTTATTCTTATCGACCGTCCAGTCACCCAGACCACCTTTATCGTTGATACGGCCTTTAAACCAACCGTCGTCAATAACAAAGACTTCAACGCCCAAATCTTTTGCGATCTTTGCCAAAGCCAACTGATGTTCTTCATTCACATCAAAAGTGGTGGCATACCAGCTGTTATATAAAACCGGACGAACCTGATCGCGATGAGAAGGATACAGGACTTTTTCACGGGTAAACGAAGCCAGGTTCTGTGAAACGCCTTCCATCCCCCGGCTGGTATATCCGATCATCATCTTAGGAGTGGTAAAACTCTTTCCCGGCTGTAGAACCAACAACTGGTCCCAGAAATTTATTCCTCCGGTAACCTGAACTTCTCCGGGAGCATACTTCTCAAAGTCCATCCGCCAGTTACCACTATATTGTAAAGAGCCGAACCATACTTCGCCATAAGTCTCTTCCTGTTCGCCTTCGGGTCTGATTGCAAAGAAAGAGGAACCGTACGAACGCAGGTCTTTTGTCTGAATCGTCTTCAAGCCCTGTGTCAGTTTGGTTACATTCATTTGATACTCATAGCCCCATCTGCCGGACAGATGCGTCAGCTCATAAGCGTTCTTCGGAAGGAAGAACGTTCCGGACTGGGCATTTTCTATTTCAATATTCCCTTTCTTTCCGGTATTCTTTATTTCTATCCATTTCTCAAGCAAATCGTATTCCGGCAGAACACGGATATATTCGGTAATAGCCAACGGATAATAGTTATCCTTCTGACGGATAACCAATGTGGCATACCCATCCTGCGTCAGCATTTCCGACCCTTCGTAAGTGAGTTCGATATCCCTTACCCGGTCTTTAAAAACGGCTTCCAACATCGGTGTCGTAGCAGAATAACCGCCACGGACAGTCACTTCTTCCCCCAGCGGATTCCGCAGCATGTCCGGATTCTGACTTTTATCGCCAAAATAGAACATATTCACCTTTCCCTGATCCGAAACACGGATCTGATAGATAAAAGAACGTGTTGCCAATGTCCACGACTTTCCGTCGCTGCCGGCAGTAACAGGAGATTGCTGTGCCCAAGTCATCCCTGTCATTAAAGCAAATAATACGATAAACAGCTTCTTCATAAGTTACATCTTTACATTAATCAATAAATATCTTCCGGATTACTTGCTCCCGAAGAGAGACCGGATTTAAACAATTGAGCCAAAACATCCGATTCCATCGCACTTGACGGATCAAACGAATCACTTTTCATATATTCAAGCAAACTAAAATACAACTGCCGGGCTTCCGGACGCTGTTCCCAGTCCGACAATATATCCATTGAGCAGAAAAGCAATTTTCCTTCACCTACTTTTACTTCAAACAGGTTTGACAAACGGCGGTTATTAGCAAAGTTATCGACAACTTCCACCAAAGGGGTCACGGACGGCAGGTTATCCATAACAATCGTTTTTGATTGCTTCAGCAGCGACCACCATTGCCAATCGGTATAATTGCCTGTCGGGAAATGGGCGAATGCCGGATGAGACGCCTCACAAAGGATTCCCATCGAACCTGCCTGCTTCGGAAAATGAACCGGACTCCAAAATACAGGGACAAATTTACCTTCCAACCCTTCTATCTTTTTATAGTCCGGATTATATAAAACCTTCTTTCCATCGGCAAGCGCCTTCTGAGTTTCCCGTAAATCACGGGTAACAACGACATCATCCTTCACCGGATTCAATTCGGACGGATAAACCCAAATACTCCATTCATTCTTATATGGAGTATTATCCAAAGCAACGGACAAGAGTAACCGAGCCGCTTCCTGCTGCGCCAACGGACAGGTAATCACCTCCGACAATCTATTCAATCCAATTGACAGCGAAGGGCAGGACATCATGCCTTTTCCAATTTCTTTTCCCTTTTCATCTTTCAGTATCCAGGAAACAGACTGATCTTTCAGTTCTTTATCTGTGAAATTAGCAACTTCGACAGACGCTGTAAAAGATTCCCCACTCGTATAAACTGCTTTCGGGAAACGAACCAGAGGTGTTACCGGCGAGCAGGCCTGGCGGAATGTTTCTGCATCAGTTACACCTTTGCTATCCCAAAAGGCATCCAGCAATCCGACTAAAGCAGTTCCCTGCCCCGGGAAGTCATGCAGGTCCAATAACTGGAAACCGCTGCAACCTGCCGTTTTCATCGCACGTTCAATCTCTTCCTTATATAAGATAGACGCCAGATAACCGGATGCTTTCAGGTAATCGTCAGCCTTATCCAATAAGCCTTTTTTCTCCAGTTCCTGCTTTACGCCTTTAAAGTTTAAAGGATCCAGGACTCCGGTATATTTATCTATCTCTTTCAGGTTAGGGAAAACAGAATATTGCCCGATCTCATGAGTAACAAGCGGAACATCCATTCCTTCGACAGAAGCGATATAGTCCTTGTCAAACGAAGGAGATTGGGAATCAAATACACCCTGGCCTCTCACCCAGCCTTTCTTAGTCCATTGCGTGATAAAGAAATCGTCATCCGGTTCAGGCCAGTCACCATGTCCTCTTTCAAATGTAAAAGAAGTGGTTGTATATAAATGTCTCGAGTCCTGTTCTTTGGTATGCTTCAACAACCGCGACAAGAATTCAAAATCCGGTTGCAGTTCATTCCCCAGGCTGAAGAAACAGAAAGAGGGATGATTGCCATACTCTGCAAGTATACGGTCAGCTTCAGCATACAGGAAGTCGTTTGTATGAGAATCTTCTCCCACTTTTACCGACCATAGCGGAAGCTCTACCTGTAAATAGAATCCCAATGAATCTGCCACCTGGAAAGCGGCTTCGGGTGGACACCAGGAATGGAAACGCAGATGGTTCAATCCCCATTCGCGAGCCGTAAGGAACACTTTCTTCCATCCTTCCGGTTCCATCGGAGGACGTCCGGTCAGCGGGAAGATACAACATTCGAGTGTACCTCGCAGAAAGACCTTATTTCCGTTCAATAGCAAATCCGATTGATTCCGGCTGAATTCGCGCATGCCAAACTTTGTACTCCTTTCCGTTTTAACCGAACCTGCATTCACCTCTAAATCCACTTTATATAAAACAGGGTTAAACTCATTCCACATTTCTATCGAGTCCCCCATTGAACAGGTTAGATTTACAAGGTTTTCGCCTGATTGAAAATCCACTTTTTGTTTAAGGACAGATACGACCAATCCACTTTTTTGATTTTCTACCTTTACCGAGAGCGAACCTTCTGTAGCTTCACCCGTATTGGAAACTTTTCCCTTTATACGGATTTGTTTGCCTGATACGTCCGGATAAACCTGCAAATCTTCGATGGAAAGGGCTTCTTTTGCTATCAGAGAGATATCACCGATTATACCGTTCCACATAATCTGTGTTTCATTGGTATAGGCATGCGCCATATCGTTTACAGTAATATCATGTTGTTTCCTGTTGTCCACACGAATCGTCAGTTTGTGCTTACCGGGTGTCAGATAACCAGTCAGATCGAATCGATGCGGACTTATCAGGCTTTCACAACTTCCCTGCACAGGGTTATCATCTACCCAAACAGAAGTTTGCCAGATAACACGTTCGAGTTTTAGTTCTATTGACTTCCCCTCCCAATTCGATGGAATGGATATTTCCCGCGAATACCAGGCCGGACCGACATAACTATTTTTACGGGTCAGGTGAAGAATCTGCGGTTTCTCCACTGAAGGAAGAAGTGTATTCGGAATGCCATATCCCGCTTCATCGGTCGTTCCGGGCAGCTGTATTTTATCAGCAAACGAACGTTCAAACCATTTCTCCGTTATCCCGATATCGGTACTGTCCATAGCAAACTGCCACTTGCCCGCCAAAGAGATCTCTGACGATGGCTTTTGGCAAGAAGTCAGCAACATCAGTGTTATACATATAGATAAAAAAACCTTCAACATATTTATTATTTCTTCCTTAAATGAGTATCTCCAAAAATACTATAAAAAGCACTGCTCATGCTATCGGAAAAGATCAGATCATCTTCTGATGTATTTGTACTCCCTGATGGTTGTTATCCATTTCGGCAGCGATATTGAAATATTTCATTGCTTTCTCGTTATTTCCTAATCCCAAGTGGCCTAATGCCATCAGGTAATTACAATGGATACGGTTCTTTTTATTCATATCATCTTCCCATATCTGTAAATCAGGTAAGGATACAGCGAAATAATCCATCTTAAAGACATCATACAGATGCTTTTCGCCATAAGAAATCAGGTTATTAAAGCGTCCGCGAGCCTCTTCTTCACGTCCCAGTTTGCGTAAAGCCAATCCCTGATAGAATATCTTATCCGGTTTCTGATCGTTATAATACATAGCGGCAGCTGGTTGGCTGTTTCCGATGCTGGCAGCCAGGAATAACTCCGTCGCTTCTTCTTTGCGTCCCAACTCTGACAACGCACAGGCTTTATAATAATTGAAGTCGTTTTCCTGTGCACCATATAGTTTGCCTTCGCCCAGATTATGCGGATAGAAGAAACATTCCTCAATCAAAGCCAGAGCTTCTTCATATTTCTTTTCAGCTAATAACTGCTTTACTAATTCTACACGAGCCAGCTGGTATTGTGCCGGAACCTTGCCTTCTCCCCCTTCCCACGGATGGAACTTACGGGCATCGATCATACGGATTGCTTCTTCATATCGTCCGAGTTGATTCAGTAAGGTGAGATATTCCAAATACAAATCATCACGCTGGAAAGCTATATCTTTATGCTTTTCAAGGAAAGCCAGACGGTCTTCATGCGAACGATTCAGGCGTTTATACAATTGATCAAGCTCCATCAGGATACGGGCATCCGTCATATCGAGCGCAAAAGCCTTTTCAAGCAGAGTAACCGCCTCTTCCTGCCTATTCAGCTTATTGAAATAAGCCAGGGAAAGATTACGCAAGACGGTCGGGAAGGTATCATCCTGCTGCATGGAAGTCTCCCAGCAAGTGATTGCTTCCAGATACTGACGCTTGTCGTACCACAAATTACCCAGATAATACAAAGCTTTCGGAGTTTCTGTTGCAAACCCGATAACAGACTGTAGAGCAAGAATTGCCTCCAATACATTCGGGAAACAACAATCAGGCAATTGCTGTTCCGCTTCACGGATAGCCGCCAGGGCTTCTTCTTTACGATCCAGTTGAATCAGGAACCAGCTTTTATAATAATGAAGCATAGTCTGCCCCGAAACATTTTGACTGATAGCCGTTTCAGCCACCATCAATGCTTCCTCCCAACAGCCGGCAGATGCATAATCCAAAGCCAACTCTTCATAATTATGGGCCTCCGGACGCATCAGAGCGAGCAATTCTTTCAGGTCAGCCTCAACTCCGGTAATCAGGTACTTTTCAAAACCACAACCGAAATTGAAATGGTCGATACGCAGAGAATCCTCAATCAAAGCCAGTGCCTCATCCTTCCGTCCCAGATGACGAAGGATAGCCGCTTTCAAATGGCGTCCCCGCAGATTATGCCAGTTGCGAAGTAAAGATTTATCTATTTCATAGAGAGCCTCTTCCCAATCTCCGCGTGCTGCCGATAACTGAGCCAGGGAATAGTAGCCGGCATCCTGCCAGGCTGCATTCCAACAGGCTTTATAGAAAGAGTCATATGCTTCTTCTGTTTTTCCCTGATATTTCAAAGAAAGGCCCAGATTATATAATGGCTCGCCATCATAAGGATTCGGATTACGTTCCGTCAGTGTTTTTACCGCCTGGCGCAGATAAGGTTCTGCCTTGGCAAACTGACCTTTACGAATCAACCACAATCCCATCGCATTATTATTACGCACATCGGTCGCATCACGGCGAAGAGCCTCTTCATAATAATCGGTTGCCGAATAAGTGGCATGGCGATATTGTTCCAGATGCAAGCCTGTCAGATACAGCTGTTCGGTGGTACGCACATCTTTCGGGTCAAGAGCCGCTTTGGCGGGTTCGGGTACTTCCTTAATCACATCGGGTTCCGGTTCCCAGGATAACATCTGCTTCCCTTTAGCGTTACGGATACAGACTTTCACATCGCACAAATCTGCAACCGGAACAAATTCCTCCAGTATATTTTCGGGAGTAATATCACGGGTAATATCCAGACAAACCTCTCCGGCTTTCTCCACGACAATATGCAAATCGTTTTGCACGGAAGTAGCGAAAACTTTCAATAAAGCGCCCTTTCCATCGGGTTCCAGGTTCATCAGAAGGTCAGAAGAGGCATTCTTCACCACACCCAGTTCGCGATAAGGCATGAAGTATTGGGTAAACGTTTTTTCTTCATAAGGCTGAAGCCAGGTGAAGTCAGGCTGATTGTCGGTATAGACACCAGTCATCAGTTCGATATAAGGGCCGTCGGAATCTGTCAGGTTACGATCCCAGGCCTGTCCGAAATCGCCATGTCCCCAGGTCCACTGCTTCTTACCCGGCGAGATATGATGGTTTGCCACGTGAAGCACACCGGCCCGGGTATCATTCTCGTATCCTCCCACAAAGTTATATTTAGAACGGATCGCCATATAAGAGGTAGGAACCGGAATATTCTTATAACGGGAAATATCCACTCCTGCCGAATAATCCATCTTATAATAAGTACCGGTAGCAATCGGATAGCGTGACACATCACGTTTACCATGATCGAATACGGCATTTACATCGGCTGGGAACACCGATTGATAGGCATCATTTACGGCCACAGCCGGATTCGCCCACCAAAGGAACGTCTGCGGTATCGGTGTCGGGTTATACAGTTTACCCTGAATCTCCAGAACAGCCCGTCCCGGACGAAGGGTAAAACCGGCCATCCCTTTCTGATGGAACATACGTTCGCGCTCGCTCACCCAAACGATGGCACTGCCGTCGGCACAACGTTCGATCGTATAATCGATCGGCAGGAACGTACTCGGACGATGATGTTGCGGCCAGTTGAACTCGATTCCACCGGAAATCCACGGACCGGTCAAACCGACCAAAGCCGGTTTAATCACATGGTTATAGTAGATGAAATGGCGGTTTTTGATCTTATCGTATGCCATCTGTACACGTCCACCCAGCTCCGGAAGGATCATAACTTTAATATATTCGTTTTCAAGATAAACAGCATGATAACTCTTTTCTTCGCAGGTATCTTCAATCTTTTCCACTACCGGATAAGGATACACCACTCCGCTGCTTCCCTGGTAAACACGCTTCTCCAGGAACATCGGATTCTTTTCGGCTTTACCAATACCATAGGTAGGAAGAAGGATATCTTCTTCCCACACTTTCACATTCTCAGTCATTTCAGTATATTTATTTTGTTAATTCTTTTTCCAGTTCTTCCAATGTTTTTCCTTTTGTTTCAGGAAGTTTTGCACGTATAAAGAAGAATCCGCTCAAACAGATGGCACCATACAACCAGAAGGTTCCGGAAGCACCCACCGCTTCATTCAATATCGGGAAAGTATATGTCAACAGGAAGCAGGCTGCCCACAGGAAGAATGTGGAGATAGCCATTGCCATCCCACGTATCCTTACAGGGAATATCTCGGAAAGAACCACCCAAACCACCGGTGCAAGAGACATAGCATAGCAGGCAATCGCCATCACTACCAGCAGAAGCATCGGCCAGCCGCTTACTTCAAAAAAATAGCAGGTTCCCAATATTCCATAGATAACAGCAAGCCCTGCCGAACCGACAAACATCAGACTTCGTCTCCCCCATTTGTCAACCGTATAGATGGCTACAAAAGTAAAGATCACATTAGTCACCCCTGTCACTACAATATTCATCAAGACATCCGACACCGCATAACCGGCTTCCGAAAATATCTCATGAGCATAATTAAAGATCACATTGATACCGCACCATTGCTGGAAGATCGCTAATACGATTCCGATAATGAGCACGTTCCGGACACCCGGCTTTAACAGAGCTCCCCAGTTTACTTTTTCTTCTTTCTTATCGGTCAGTTGCGCCAGTTCATCCAACGTCTGATCGGCATATTGCTCTCCGCCGATGCGTAACAGGATAGCCCGTGCCTGGGTCGTCTTTTGCACGGTTGCCAGCCAGCGCGGACTTTCAGGAATAATAAAAGAAAGGATAAAGAACAATCCGGCCGGAATCAGTTCCGCCCAGAACATCCATCGCCAGGCCCACTCGATACTGTTGGCACTCAGCGTTTCACTCCCCTGCGTAAAATACTCTCCGATTTGCCAATTAGCCAACTGCGCCATCAGGATACCCAAAACAATCGTCAGTTGATTCAGGGAAACAAACTTTCCCCGGACAGAGGCCGGAGCGACCTCTGCAATATATACCGGTGAAATGTTCGAAGCGATACCGATACCGAATCCACCGACTATACGATAAATGATAAACCAGTTAAAACTATTGACCGCCCCCGTTCCGTAGGCAGACAATACAAAAAGGAAAGAGGCGATAACCAACATCTTTTTCCGACCGTACTTATCACTCCATTCACCGGAAAGCAACGCACCGGCCAGACAACCGATCAGGGCGCTACTCATCGCCCACCCACGAAGGGCTGCAGAGCCTTCAAGTCCGAAAAAGGGTTCATAAAATATCTTGGCACCTCCGATCACTACCCAGTCGTAACCAAATAATAATCCGCCCATAGCTGAAACCAGGCAAATAAGTAATAAGTAAGCTGTTGTTCGCTTCATGACATTAGTATTAAAGTTATGGTGCAAAGAAACAGGTTTCCGGTTAATAGTGAAATAGATAAAACCGGCCTAAGGATGGACAATCTTTCGATTTACATTCCCCAAATAATAAGATATAATATAAATAATATATCTTTGTGCACATCTATAAATCCAGTACCATGATCAAACTCAAAGACGGTTTTAGCGGAGAACGGGCTCTTGTATTACCTCAGTCTATCGTACAAGAGATGGAAAAAGACGCGCTTTCATCGATCCTGCACATTACGGACATCGGTTATTACCCAAAGGCTCTGCATCATTTCCGTGAACGGAAAGAGCCGATCTGCCAGTTCGTCTTCATTTATTGTATAGAGGGAGCCGGATGGTTCCGTTGCGGCGACCAGGAATATACGGTCACAGCCAACCAGTATTTTATCCTGCCAGCCGGAGTTACGCATGCCTACGGTTCGGATGATACGAATCCCTGGACCATTTACTGGATACATTTCAAGGGGAAGCTGGCTTCTTACTTTGCCGGTCAGGCTAGCCGTCCGATCGAAATAAAACCGAGCGTCCAGTCCCGGATCAGCAACCGAAACGATCTTTTCGAAGAGATATTCCGCACATTGGAGATGGGATACAGCCATGAAAACTTATTGTATGCCTGTTCTGCTTTCCATTATTACTTAGGTTCTTTACGCTATCTCCAACAATATCGTGAAGCAGCCCGTAACGAATCGGATCAGAACGATATCGTTACCGCTGCCATCCATTATATGAAAGAAAACCTGGAAAAGAAAATAACATTAGCAGACCTGGCTACCCATATAGGCTATTCCCCTTCCCATTTTTCCGTCCTGTTCAGCAAGCGTACCGGATATGCCCCCCTGACTTATTTTAACCAATTGAAGATACAACAGGCTTGCCAGCTACTGGACTTTACGGATATGAAGGTAAACCAGATCTGTTATAAAATAGGTATAGAAGATACCTATTATTTTTCCCGGTTATTCAGCAAGGTGATGGGGATGTCGCCAAGGGAGTATAAGAAGCAGAAGAAAGGGTAACCCATTCCCTAACGTTAACTCCACCCATTCCTTAACGTTAACTCCACCCCGGAGATAGTGACGGGGAATTGTAATAAAGCAAGAAAAGTACCCCCCTGATACCGGAAACCTTATTTATTCCCGTATCAGAGGGGCATATAAAACATCAATCAATAACCTTCATTTTGTGTCAATTCAGCTTCCAAATTTGCATCGATAGCAGACTGGGGAATGGGCAACAAATTATTATGTTTCTGGACAGACTGTGCAGAATACTCCCATCCGTGACGTTTGGTACGGTCGTATACCAATCCCATACGTGAGAGGGTCATATAACGGTATTCTTCGCCAAACAATTCGCGAGCACGTTCATCCAACAAATAGTCGATATCCACCAGCCCTTCGGTTGCTGGAGTAGCATTGGCACGAGAACGAACTATATTGATATCGGCTGTTGCAGCACTTTTATTACCTGCTTTCAAATAAGCTTCGGCACGTAACAGATACGTCTCCGAAACTCGGAAAACGTAATAATCGGGGACATACCCGTTGTCTGGTTTTGCATCATGGTGCTTATCCGTACCAAACTTAAAGAAACGAGGGAAATAACGCTCCATCGTATCCATACGGGTAGTCAACCATTCTTTCTTGATTTCATCACCCGGTTTTAAATCAATGATTAATTCTGTTCCATCAGCAAGAATAACCGGCGTTTTATATATAGTATCCATATCGGACTCTACACCGTTGATAATTGGTTTTGGAGCATAAAACTTACGATCAATATTGGCATCCGAATTACGGATGTCATCTCCTGCATTAGCCCAAACATCGTAAATCATAAAATTTGTCGGTCGTAACCATGCAACACCACGGCCTGTCCAATCACGAGCAACACCATCATAACCAAACTTCTTATTCTGCCAAAAAGCAGGCCAAAATGTTCGTTCTATCAGAGGGCGATCAAATACATTCGTCCCTCCCGGGGTATTATATTCAAACTGTATAGCCCATAAACATTCTTTATTGCCAGCCTCCAAATAATTTTGATTCCCCATTCTGAACAAATCCCAGTAAACATCCTTACCGGCTTCATCCATGCGTGAGCCAAAACGCTCAGTCATCAACCGATAATCCCCGTCTGTCCCGTCAATCACACGAGTAGCGGCGGCAATTGCTTTATCATAACTTTTAATACCTCCATTATCTGATAAAGCAATATACAATTCTGTCAACAAATGGTCAGCGGTTGCACGTGTAACACGCCCATCCTGAGTAATCTTTATAGGTAGATATTTTGCGGCAAATTCAGCATCCTTACAAGCGAAATCATATACTTCGGCACGTGTAGCCCGTACAAAATCCAATTTTGGTTCAGTTACAGGCGTATCTAAAATAGGTACTCCCCCAAATAAATTGGCCAAACAACGATAAGCATAACTCCTGAAGAAACGTATTTCGGCCTGTATTTCTTCCTTTTGCCCCTCTTGTGTCCATACTACATTTAAGTTCTCCGTTTGTACTAATAACTCATTACTATTTTTTATGATAGCATAACAAGAGTTCCACCACCGACTAGCTATTCCATCCTGAGATTCTACACGTTCCCAATCATTATATGCCATATCTGAACCATTTCCACGAGGAATCATCAAAACATCAGTTCCTGCTCCCATCAAAATCCAGTCCGCACTACCATCATTGGCATTATAAAGAGCACGCACTTGGGCATACATCTGGTTTATACCTGTTTTAAACTGATTCACATTCAAGAATGCATTATCTACAGTTAAAAAGCCATCCGGATTTTCACGCAGGAAGGCACTATCATTACAACCTGTCAATAACAGACAAGAAAAGCCTACTACTATTGCTATTTTTTTCATAACCATGTCTTTCTTTTAATTATTAAAATGAAACATTTAAACCAAAGCTCACAGTTTTAAAACTGGGGCTTCCTTCTCCAATACGCTGTCCTGCCTCCGGATCAAGGCCTCTCCATCCACTGAATGTCAATAGGTTTTTCCCGGTAACAAAAACACGTGCATTGGTTAGAAATTTTGTTTTATCCAATAATTGCTTGTCAAAGGTATAACTGAAGGTCACATCTTGCAGACGCACAAATGAACGAGACTGGTAAAAGCCTAACCCATATGAATTGTTATAGTTTGCACGTGGTGAGATATTCGACGGATTCTCAGGGGTCCAATACTCCTCATTCAGCCAATTTGCAGCAGGCATCTGATTTGGATTAAACCCTTTACGGTTATCAGATATATAATAATTATTCTTACCTCCTCCGGCTATATAGTCCAAACTGAAAAATAACTGAAAATTCTTATACGTAAACGTATTGCGCATATTCATATTGAAGTTAGGCTTTGTATATCCGATAATGGATTTATCATCTGAGTCAATTTTTCCATTATTATCCAAATCTACAATTTTCACATCACCCGCTTGCATATTGTATTTATCCATATACTCTTTATCACTTTCCTGAACAATTCCGTCCGTAGTATATGTGTAAACTGCCCCAAGAGATTTTCCGATGAACCATCCGTTGCTTAAGTCATCATCCTCGATACCGTCTCCATCCGAATCAATACCATAAAGAGATTTGATTTTATTGCGATTTAACCAAAAAGAAAAATCAGTGCTCCACTGGAAATCTTTTGTTTCAATGTTAAGGGAATGAAGCCCTACCTCAATACCCCAGTTAGATACTTTTCCCATATTGTCCAAAATCTTATTATAACCACTGGTTGTCGGCAAACGACGTTCTACAAGTAGATCATTCGTATTCGAGTTATAATATTCAATATTTCCACTCATACGGTCATTGAAAAAGCCAAAATCCAGACCTAAATTGAAGGCATTCGTACGTTCCCATCCTAATTTCTTATTTGCCAACGAATTCTGATAAAGAGTTTTTAGATATTCTGTTCCAAAAATATATCCTCCTGAACCGACCTTTGGAAAAGTTGAATAACTATCTATGGAAGGATTCCCGTTTTCACCGTAAGAAAGACGTAGTTTCAAATAATTCAACAGGTCATTCTTCAGAAAGTCTTCTTCAGAAATAGTCCAGGCCAAAGCCACTGATTTGAAGTTACCATATTTGTGCCCTTCTGCAAAAGCCGAATATCCATCACGACGAAAACTAGCCGATACATGATAACGGCTACGCCATACATAATTGGCACGCAGCATATAAGCCAATTGAGAAGTCTGACCTTTCCAGGTATCGACTGTTCGCTTCGTCGGATCTCCCATCTCCAGCGCATCATATCCCAACACCGTAGTTCCGGCTTGTTCAAAATCGGATGCTTTAGCTTCAGAACCATCACTGTGCGAACGTTGACGCTCAGACATGAAAGTCAGGTCAATTTTGTGTTCCCCAAAAGCACGGTTATAATTCAATATCTGATTAATCAACCAGCTTTTAGAGTTACTGTTTTTATTGTAACCGTTTGCATTTTTCAGAAATTGCGAAGGATCTCTCAATTCGTTCTCTTTTAATGTATTCACATACTGGTCTTCGTGATAAAAACGAGCTTGCTGAGTTTGGTTTACGTTATAAGCCCCATTAATACGCCAGCTCAAACCTTCGACCCAAGGCAAACGTATATCAAGGAAGCTTTTTGCGCTAAAGCCATAACGAATATCTTTATCATCTATTCCATTTGTTGCCCACATCGGATTTCCCCAAGTCGTATTACCACCCGGATAACGTTCCATTTTATCTTCAAAACCGGCAAAGGTTGAATTCATAAATCCCCACGGACCAATGTAAGTGGCCGTATACATATCGGGGGATACACCGGAATAATCGCGTTCATTTCCACTTAAATTAACACCGGCTTTTATCCAATCGGTCAAATTTGCCTCCATTTTAGCCAATAAAGAAGTACGGGCAAACTTATCTCCTATCATTAGCCCTTCCTGATTCAAATAATTGGCCGATACATAATAATTGAATTTTTCATTCGCACCCGAAACACTTAGCTGATAATTCTGAGTAGGAGCTGTTTGAGTTGTCTCATCAAACCAATTGATATCCGAACCAGCCTTATAGGCATCATATTCTTTAGGTCGAAGTAAATATTCCGGTTCCAAATCTACTCCGGACGCACCTTCGGCACGGGCATAATCCTGTTTGAATTTGATATATTGTTCCCCATTCATCAACTCTGGTTTGCGCGTCCAACTTTGAATACCGTAATTCATACTGAAATTCAATTGAGGTTTGTCGGTTTTTCCGCGTTTAGTCGTAACGATAATAACACCGTTGGCGGCACGCGATCCATATACAGCGGTAGAACTCGCATCTTTCAATACATCGATACTGGCAATATCCTGCGGATTCAGTTGTGCAAAATCACCCCCGATAATACCATCGACAACCAATAAAGGACTAGTTCCCGCTTTTATGGAGTTTTGTCCACGAATACTGAAACTAGGAGTTGCGCCAGCCGAACTACCCATACCAATATTCATACCCGGTAAAGAACCTTTCAACGACTCAAGCACATTGTTGTTAGGTGACATCATTACCGGCGAATCCTCCAATTTGATAGAAGCCACAGCTCCTGTCAAGTCTTTCTTAGTTGAGGTACCGTAACCGATTGCAACAACTTCCTGCAAAGCTAAAGCACTTTCCGACATGGATATATTCAATGTTTGCGTCTCCACTTTTTTCTCCACAGTCTCCATTCCTATATAGGAAAATTGAAGCACATCTCCCCGATGTGCTTCAATGGAGTAAGCTCCATTGACATCAGTCACAGTTCCATTTTTACTGCGTAGATTAAAAACATTTACACCAGGCAACGTTCCTTCCCGATCGGAAACCGTACCGGTTACTTTCTGAAAATTTTGCGCAACACCTTCGCTTAGTGCACATAATAGTATTGCCAAGATTAATAAAACTCTGTTCATAGTACTAAATTTTTAATTTAAAATTACCGGAAACAAATGTATAGTTCACATAAGTACCTTTATTAAAACAAATCACTTTCCAATTAAAACAAAATAACAAAACCTGTAACACAAATTCACCAAACACTTCATATCATCCTAGTCCTCAATTCTTTTCCAAAACACGTCCGATCATTTGCGTAAGTACAGGAGTCGTATCTAATTTTCCATCCAATGTTAAAGAACAGATTATCCAACTACCCTTTCCTTCTTTTTTCTCTCCCATAACCATCTGATCACGATACGTTAGTACCGGTGTAAAATCGTTAGCTGAAAACAAACGGAATCTATGCCGTTCCGGAGCTTTTTGCACAGAAGAATAAGTATATTTCAAATCTGTTGAACAGCTTCCTGTAAGCCAACGATGACGTTCGTTACGAAAAACAATCCAACTGTCCTTATCCGAAGAATCAACACAAACTCCATTCATAAGTTTGTTTATCACCGGAACAGCCTCTTTTAATACTAACACGTATGATCCCGCTTTTACCGCTTCTTCAACCTCTTCTTTCTTTGAAACAAATAATAGACTATCAGCCACGATAACGATATCATCCGAGTGTATCTTTCCTTTTTTCACCACATCCTTTATGCCAAAAGAATGAATAATAGCTTCCGCATTTTTGCTTTCTCCAATCTGATATACACGTGTCCTGTTTTTAGGCTTCACAGAAGGGAAAACAGTACAATCCATCTTTTCATCATGAAGCATCTTCCCTTGTTTGTCAAAAAGCCCTACACGGACAACCAATGAAGAACGCCGATTCACTTCAGGCATTACTACCGGCAGAAATCCTTGAAAACAACTACCTTCTTTTACTGGCGGAACTACAGCCGGAGCACAACCGGAATTAATCATTTTTCCATTTAATTCGAGCGTATATTTCAATATCGATTCGGGAGTTGTTTGCGTATCATTGCAAATCCAAACTTGAAAAGGGTGTTTCTCTCCACTAAAAAAGGCATTGCGTTCCGATTCTATCTGTACTGATAAAGGGGTCAAAGCATCCCGATAAACAAACCATGCAGGTTTAGGGGTACGCTCACAATCCATAATAGCTTTCATCCAGCCATTTGGCCAAGCATCAATAAAAAGATGTACTGCAAATGAATTCATTCGGGGCATACGCCGGAAAGCACGAACGACTTTTCGTATTCCCCATTCCTGATGTTGCTGGCTTTCTTTCACCCAACCCTCCATCGTTTTTTGAGTCTCAAACCAATTCCAATGCATCTTGAACGTCTGTTCTCCAGAATGTTTGCTTCGCATATATACGGGACTCCATGAACCATCAGGCTCGGTTTTTAGCCATTCAACCGGATATTTCCGCTTCATCAAGTCTACCGGATCAAGCCCTTCTGCACCAAACTCCCCACAACCATACATCCAATCTTTACTTACCGGCATCCAGGCACCTCGGCACATATCGGGTAATTCTATACCGTGTCCGTCATACCAGATGTTATAACAATGATTATCCGGATAACCATTGCTGGGAGCCTGATAATCTCCATCAACATATTTCACAGCCCGATCGGGATTTTCATTATGAACGACAATATCCAGCGCATCAAATAAGCGTTCATAAGCATATCGACTGATCGCATGAGCTTTTACTTCCGCCATCGGTTCATTTAGATAACTCATCAAAATTACAGATGGATGATTACGCAATACACGTTCTATGTTACCTGCCTGCTTTAATATTTCCGTATATTGTTTCTGGTTAATATAAGCGAATAAAGGTAGGTCCGCTTGCATCATCATACCTAAACGGTCAGCATATTCATACACCTCTTTCTGTACAATACGCTGGGTGGTACGGATAAAATTCATATTTGTCAATTTAGCCAGTAACAAATCGTCAACCAATCGTTCCCAATCATGTCGCATAACATCTTGTTGCAAAAACCCCATTGTATTTGTTCCGCGAAGCCGTATTTCCTGCCCATTCAAATACATCCTCCCTTTAGGAGAACTATTTCCCGCTATAAGAAACTCACGCATCCCAAACTGTTGTTTCCTGTTATCCAACAAAATACGCCCCCTTTTATCATATAAGGAAACCCGCGCCTGATATAGCCAGGGAGAGTTTGGCTCCCATAAACGCAACAAATCTTTGGGAATAGGAATCAAAGTACGATTAAGAATCCGTCCTCCTTCTACCCGGACTTCTTTCGTTTGTTTTTCAACCACACAATATTCAAAATTCTGTCCATACAAGCTATATTCCAGCAGAAAGTCGTCAGCTTTTTCTCCATTATCCAAATCAACTTCCACCCATAATTCTACAGCGGATTGCTCCAATAAAGGGCGGCAAAATACATCTGCAATATAAGGTTCGCTCCGTGCTTCAATATAAAAATCCTGATATATTCCAGAACCAGCTGGACAACAGGTCCATCCAGAAGAAGGATCATCCCAACCGGGACTGTTACTGGCAGCCAATTTATTTCCCCAATAACGCGGATTTCCCTCTCCTCCCAACATGGAATAATCATTTCTAATCTTCACTAAAAAAATATTTTTCCCCGGACGCGTATATTTTCTGATATTGAATTCAAATTCATCCAACATTCCTTCATGGAAACCGACATGATGCCCGTTAACATATGCATCCGTGTAATAATCCGATCCATTGAAATGCAACATTAGAACTGGTTTTGAAAAAAAATCAGCAGGAATATCCACTTCGACCCTGTACCAGGCAGTAGAAATCCCCTGCGGGCCATGATAATAAGGGATCATTACATTTTCCCAATTTCCTCTACCTTCAAGAAGTCGATTAAAATCAGCACAATCTTCCGGTTGTTCATAACGAAACTGCATACTATCGACCGAAAGCCGTAATCGTTCATCCTGAAAAGCAGGAGTCAAATCCTGCAAAAAAGGGCGATACCGGTTTCTCAACTTTTCAAGCGATTTCTCTAAATCTCCTGAAGTCATAATTTTATTTCCTGCCGAAAAACGACACGAGTTATTACCTGCCCAAGTCAAGAATTTATCGGCAGGTAAAGCCTGTGGCAAAATGGTATCCATTGGTCTCCCGGAAAGAATCTGTTGCCCATGTTCTGCAATAACTGTATAAAAGTCTTTCTCCGCCTGATTTTCTTGGGCATAGGCTACCTTTCCTCCCCAGTATAAAAAAATCACCAACACGATTCTACAGTAAATACTTTTGTTTATCATACTAATAGATTTAAATTCTATCCCAAAAGTAATACTGAAGAACCGAACCGACTGCTACAAATCCAAAAGCAGATAACACAAACTCCGACTATTCATAACACAGAATCGTCTTTATCCTCCATTTGAGCGACATACTCTGAAGGTAATACTCCGAATTCCTTCTTAAAGCATTTGGTAAAATAAGAAGGATTGTTGAAGCCTACACTATAAAGGACTTCCGTCACCATATATTTTTTACTCCTCAACATGGCTGCTGCACAATTTAATCGATAAGTACGTATATATTGATTTACAGAAAGGCTGGTAAGCGTTTTCAATTTTCTGTATAACTGGTCATGTCGCATATGTAATTCTTCTCCAAGTTCACGAACAGACAAATCCGGTTTATCTTTATGTTTATCTATCGCAGCATTAACCTCTTTCAAAAAACGATCTTCCAAGGACTCAGTGCCTCCTCTCTTTTCATCATGCAATACAGAAACCGGAACCGCTATCTGATATTTATATTTTAAAAGCTTCCTGCTACGTAACAAATTCGCCACTTTCGTCAATAACAACTGACTGTTAAAAGGTTTCTCTTCAAATAAATCGACTCCGGCATCCCAACATTCCAAACGGGTTTCGACGGTATTTTTCGCAGAAAGAATAATAAAAGGTATGTGAGATGTCAACATATCCCCTTTTATATTCCGGCATAAGACAAGTCCGTCTATCTCCGACATCATCAAATCCGATAAAATAATATCCGGTAGTTCCATCCTGACAATCTCCATAGCATGTTTTCCGTCCGAGGCTTCCAACACCTGATAGAAAGGAGAAAAGAGCTGCCGCAAATAATCTCTCATCTCTTTATTATCATCTACGACCAATATACGCATAATATTCTCCTTTTCCTGCAAAGTATCGTCTTCACCCTCTTGTGCACTATTCCCCATATCATTAACAACAACAGGTAAAGAAAGACGGAAAGTACTACCTTTCCCCGACTCACTAATTACTGAAATATCTCCCTCCAATAAATTCACATAATGTTTTACCAAAAATAATCCAATTCCAGTTCCCCGATTATCCGGTGCAATACGATAATACCGATCAAATATATGTGGTAAAGCAGCTGCCTGTATCCCTACTCCCGTATCAGCCACAACCAATTCCAGTTTATTGTTATCTATTGAATAACTGACAGTCACATTCCCTCCTTCAGGTGTGTATTTAACAGCATTCGAAATCAAATTTTCCAGAATAGACTCTAACTTATTCCTGTCGGTATATATAGTTGAAGTTTCTTTATTTTCAATAAGAGAATGAATACAAAAAGAAAGACCTTGCCGTTCTGCATACTCCTTAAACGGAGCAATAATCTCATAAAGAAGCTGATGTACGGAATACTCCTCAACAGAGAGTACTGTATCTTCTCCTTCCGTATCCCGATAGTTCAGTATTTTATTGATCTTTTTTAGCAACAAATCACCGTTCATATACATTGATTGCAATCTGGGAAAGAATATATGAGGCATTTCTGGATGCTTTAACAAATCGCTCAACGGAGTAAGCAACAATGTTAAAGGGGTCTTCAAATCATGAGATATATTGGTAAAGAAACGAATCTTTTGTAAATATACTTCCTCTTCCTTTTGCTGCTCTACATCCTGTAATCTCCTAAGATAACGCGACTTATACCTTTTACGGAAATAAAATATAAGACAAATTACTACTGATAAGAACAATACACAATAAATAACTCTCGCATAAATCGTATTCCACCAGAATTCTTTTTTAATGATAACCAATTCTTTTTCTCCTGAAAAATTATCTGGGTCATTTAATCTGACATGTAATGTATATTTCCCGGAAGGTAAATTTCCATACATTGCGGAAAATGTATTTAAATCGGTTTTATTCCAATAATCTTCCAACCCTTCCATACGATAAAATAAAACATGCTCTCCATAAACATGAGGAGAAAAGGCAGAAAACAAAAAACCGATATTAACATTACCGGGAGGTAATATCAACGTATCTGCATAATTAATCGCTTTGTTTATCTGTACTTCCCCTTCCGGATCATCAGGAACGACAGTCTGTCCGTTCATTTGTAAAGAGCGGATCAACGCTCTTCCTTCTCCCTGACTTTCCTCTACTTTAGCCGGATCAAAAGAAAAAAGTCCTCCGGATGTTCCAACTAATAATCCCCCCGTATTATCGGAATATATCCCATAATGAATAAATTCCGTCAAATATCGACTGACATAAAGTTTCAACGGATTGAAAAATAAAAGTCCTTCATGAGAACAAATCCAAAAATTACCATCCGAACTTTCCACTATGCCTGATAGAAAATAACCGTCTAGTTGGCTGATACGCTTAATTTTACGTTCCGGATTTTCTTTCTCCAAATAAGCCAATCCATTCGTCATACAAATCCAGACACGTTTATCATCCTGAAATAAAGCAGTCGCTTGTACGGGCTCTTCACCAATAAAAGAGAAATGCTCCATATCTGTAATAAATCCGGACCGATCTAAATCAAAATGAAACAAACCGGCATTAAACGTAGCCATCCAATACCCCTTACCCTCTTTATCCTTTTGAATGCAACGAACATTCAATTGTAATAGGGAATCACCGGGAAATACCAGAGAACGAACCTGCTTTCTATCTTCATTATATAACCAGACACCACTCGCACTGGTACCTATAAATAATTCATGTTCGTTATAACGGGAAATGGAATATATACGTTCATGTTCTATCTCAGAAGGAAAAACAGACATATATTTACGCGTTTCCATATCATACAACCGAAGACCTTCTCCCCATGTACCGACATATAAAAAAGGAGTTATTGAATCTGTATATAAAGTCCATACGGAACGAAAAGAAAGATCGACCGTTTGGAATGTCATCTCCCGCATATCATAATAACAAAGACCGCTACCATGCGTTCCTAGAAAAAAACCGGACCGATACTTATCTTTACAAACAGTCCATACCACATTGGAAAATAAATTGGATACATTTTCCTTATTTTGAAATTGGCAAAAAAGAGGAGAAGTAAACATAAAACGAACAACTCCTCCCAACCATGTGCCAACCCATAAATTACCGGAATGATCCGTTTTAAGTGAAATAACATAATTCTGATTTATTCCCGAAATAGGTAATTTCGTTTGCTCTACCCGAGCATAAGACAACGTATTGAAATCTACCTCGAAGAGACCATTTCCCTCCGTGCCTATATAAACTTTGTCGCTACAAATTTCCATAGAACGGACAAGACCTATTTCTTCAGCAAACAACGGATCACCCACCCAACGTTTTCCTTTTTTTCGGAAAACTACAATTCCGGAGTTTGTCCCGACCCAAAGTTCTTTTCCATTTCTTAAAAGAAAAGAATGGGAGGATTCTGCACTGAATAGCATTGCTGTTTTTTCGACAACAACGGTTTCCTCAGTGCGATGTACAGTTACCATCTGATTCGATTGAGTTGCAACAAATAATATATCATCTATTTCCGCTAAAGCATTAATCGAGGGAAAAGAATAAGTGACCCGATGAAATGTAATTTCATCAGAATCAGTCAGCAATGTCCTATAATCTTCCACATACCATAAAGCACCATCATCCCCTCCAAACCAAATCTCCCCTTTCCCTGTTTTCAGGATAGTGTTAACACTTTGTATCTGAGCACAACTTCCTTTAACAGAACGAATACTACTTTTATACTTATTGAAAAGAAAGAGCCCTTTATCGCGCGAACCTATTAATAAATGATAGTTGTCCAGTTCGACAATGACAGTAAGATTATTAGAAAATCCTGGAGTATTCTGTGTATTATAATTAGAAAAAATATTTCCATCAAAAATAGATAAACCTCTATTCGTACAGAAATAAAGATATCCCTCGCCATCCTGTCCGATAAAATCAACTGTATTCGAAGCCAATCCATCCTGCTGATTATAAATCAACCGACGAGAATCACCGTTAGAAGCAATCCCGTGTAAACAGTCCGACAATAAGAACAAACAACAAATTACAAATTTCAGATGTATCTTTTGTAACATAATGATATACCCTTTCTCCTTTTGATATTGCTGCAAAAATAATATAAACACAATAAAAAACACGGATAAGACAAATTTGTACTACTGTTCAACCGAGAATTTACTACTCATTTCAGGTAAAGTAAATTACTTTTGCATAAAAACGTAAAAAAGTAATGAATATGAATCTTAAAATGTTTTCAGTTATAAGCTGTTTGTTGATCTTGCTCTTTTCTTGCCGACAAGAAACTATCTTATATGTAGATCAGTCAACAAAAACAACATCCAATGCCAACGGAAGTATTGAGTCTCCTTTTCGGGACGTTGAATCAGCCTTAAACGCAGTCCATAAAATACGCGAAAAAGACGGAACGCAACAAATTAAAATTATTTTCCGCAAAGGCACATATTTTTTCGATAAAGGATTCCTTATCGAACCTGGTAATTACGGCCTATCCAGAAGAAAGTGTTATTTTTTCGGGAGGAAAACCGATACCGGTAAATCTTATCCGACAATCCAGGATTGGAAACAATGAAGTACAAGTTATCGATTTAAAAAAAGCAGGTATCCATGACTACGGTAAAATTAAAAATACCGGCTTTTCTAGACCATTTTTCAACTCGTGGGGAGAATTATTTGTAAACAATAAACCCATGTACCTCTCCAGATGGCCTAACAAAGGAATGATCCGAATGGGCAAAATTATCGATGAAGGCGCCATTCCTCGTAATAATGATTTCAGCAATCGTGGTGCAATTATGGAATATGACTCCCTACGAATATCATCCTGGGAGTTTACCGACGATATGTGGATTAGTGGTTATTTCAAATATGGATATGCCGACGATGCATTGAGAATCGCCTGCCTGGATAAAGAAAAAAAGACAATCTCCACCGACGGACCTACTTTATACGGATTCTACTCCGGTTATCCCTGGAATAAATGGTTTGCTTTTAATATAAAGGAGGAGACAGATGAACCAGGCGAGTATTTTCTTGAACGAACTACTGGAAAACTTTATTTCATCTCACCGGATTCTGAAATCGGTTCATTACATTTAAGTATTTTGGAAGAACCGTTCTTTGACATCTGGAAAGCCGAAAACATACAGATAAAGAATATTACTTTTGAATATTCAAGGAGCACAATCCTTTCTCTTTGCGAAACAGAAAATGTTTGTATCAGTGGCTGTACTTTCAGAAACTCAGGAGATTTAGGTGTAATTATCGGAAACGGAATCAGTCCGTTCAAAGAGTATTTACATGAAGGTAACGGGAAACCAATACGCGGCACTGCCGGAAGCTTGCAACAACATCTTTACACCAATCAGACTTTTAACCGACAAGGTGGACATAACAACCGAATAGACCATTGCATTTTTTATAATCTGGGAGCTGGCGGAGTATCTATGGGAGGAGGTGACAGGAAAACATTGCAAGCCGGAAACAACATTGTAAGCAATTGTCTTTTTCATACTAATAACCGTATTGCAAAATCTTACCGTCCTGCAGTACATATAACAGGAGTCGGAAACCAAATCGTACATTGTGAAATGTATGATTCACCGAGTATGGCAATCCTGATGCATGGAAATAACCATTTGATTGAAAATAATTACATTCACGATGTTTGTCTGGAAGTAGAAGATCAAGGTGCTTTTTATTATGGTCGTAATCCTTCCGAATGCGGGACAATAATACGAAACAACCTGTTTGCCAATATCCCCGACACTTATAGTACCTGTGCTGTCTATCACGATGACGGAGCCGGTGGATTAACTGTGGAAAATAATATTTTCTACCTGGCTGGAAAATATGCAGCCCTGATAGGAGGTGGATCCGATAATACTTATAAAAACAATCTTTTCATCAACGGACAAATCGGGATTCACGTTGACAATCGGTTACAGAATTGGGGTAAATCATTGATTACCCATGACGGACTATTTGAAAAACGACTGAAAGAAGTTAATTATCAAAAGGAACCTTATTCTACCGCCTATCCGTACCTGAAAGATTACATTCCTAACGACAGCTTACCAAAACGAAATAAGATTACCGGTAATCAATTCATCAATATCGGGAAGACATCCGATAATCCTCATCTGCTTATCTGGGGAAATAATACGGTAAAAAAGGATACTCTCGAAATAAACTCCTATTCAATGGAGATACTTTTAAAAGAATTATCGGATAAAAATTATTGGACAACCAATAGCTCCGTACCAATAGGCATACTTTAAATCTCAACCATTATAAAATCAAATATTAACCAATGCAAAAATACAGGGTAGATATATTCTATTCTCCCCTGTATTTTTTTTTGCTTCTTATTTTAACTTTTGATAAATAGCATCTGCAAACCGTTCACCCAATGTCAGAATACCATAGGTTCCTAAATGTACATCATCTTTGGGCATCGGTGTTTTATAATCGTTACACCTCATTTGTAAGTCATCAGCAGGAATTAGCAAGGCATTCTTTATCGACAGTTCAGAGCCGGAACCTTCGTCTATTGCAGCCTGGGCCTCTTTCACTAACTCACGACCGGTAAAACGCGGAGCAGCCAAAGGCATAACCGTCCCATAAACAAACAACATATCCTCACAGCCAAACTCTTTCCGTACTTGTTCTATAAAATTCTTCAGATTCGGACCATACCGGCGGGATTGATCCATACCGGCGATATCACGGGCATCCGCTTCTCCCTGTTGCCAGACCATCGCCCTGATAATGGGACGATATCCTTGCTTCTTCAGATCAACAAGTGCATTCTTTACAGTCTCGACAAACTTTACATATTCCTCTCCCCGAACATCCCCCGGACGGTTACCCGGATTCCATTGTTTATACAGATTAGAGCCGGACAAAGCATGTTTTATCAATGCGATACGACGTTCGGGATATAATGATTGCAACTTTGTACCCAGACTCAGCTCCACCCCGAACTTATCTCTTGTTTCAGATGCCTGGCACAAAGCCGTCCACTGTCCACCGCCTTCCCCCTGATTGAGAAAACGGGAATAATAAAACCAAACCGTTGTATCCACCTTAAAAATAGCCGGAATATTCCTGACGTATCCTTGCCCCGTTGCATTCGACTGCCCACCGATTAAAAAAACATCTACCTCTTGGGCGGAAAGAGACAAGACCACTACCCAAACAGACAAAAAGAATAAAACGAACCTTCTCATAACTCTCATATTAATCAATTACTTTACTATCCCACCATGTCTTATTCGGTTCAAAGCCCGGAGAAAGTTGCTGCTTGCGTTCTTTTTCCAATCTCAACAAGTTATCGGTCTGCACTCTCTTTTTATAAGCGGCTTCTTTGACCGGATCATATTGAGAGTCAGGTGTCGGATATTTGGCTCCGGCTTCTGTCAGCCATACGGATAACTTCTGACTCAAAAACTCCACTTTATCCGGATATTGGGCATTCAACGGTTCCGATTCCGTTTCATCTATCTTCAGATTATACAGTTCGTTTCTCCCGTCTTCATAATAATGAATCAGTTTCCAATCGCCGTCACGAATTACGGAAGAGGGTTCACCACCTTGGTTCCCGTAATGAGGATAATGCCAATACAGTGCCCTCGATGGAAGTTCTGAACCTTCCAATACAGGTATCAGACTCCGCCCATCAACATGTTGCTCCGGCAATAACGGCAAACCGGCATACTCAAGGATAGTTGGATAAAAGTCTGTACCGATAACAGGAACATCGGTCGTTGTTCCGTGAAGCGGACAGTCCGGATCTTGGATAATAAACGGAACACGCAAGCCCCCTTCCCATTGACGGCCTTTTCCACCACGCAACGGCAAACACGATGTCGAATAATTATCACCGGAAGATACACCTCCATTATCACCTGTGAAAATAATCAATGTATTTTCCATCAGTCCCAATTCTTCCAGTTTATCCAATACCACGCCTACCGCGTCATCCATCTGTTTGATCAAACCGGCATAAATCGGATTATCCTGTCTCTGCCGAACCGGTAATGTGCGGTCTACCTTAAAACCTTCCGGAGCTATCCCCATCGAGTCGGCTTTATTCCGAAAGTAATTCCAGTTTTCTTCCGTGGTCTGGATAGGACCGTGCACGGCATAAAAAGACAAATAAGCGAAGAAAGGCTGCTTTTTGTTTTTCTTCGTTTGTTCTCCTATAAATTTAGAAGTCTCTTGTGCCAACCTCATGGAAAGATTTTCACCTTTCGGGCCATCCGGCAATTTAGGATTCTTATAAGGAGAGAAGTAACCGCCGACAGGGCTACCGGCTTCGAAACCACCTATATTGATTTCAAAGCCATGATCTTCCGGAGTAGATCCTTCTCCTCCGATATGCCACTTACCTGCCATAAAGGTTTTATAACCATGTTGTTTTAATGTTTCCGGCAATGTCTGTTCTTCCTGGGACATTTTCCAGGCATACTCAGCCGGAAGCAGTTTGGAATGGCGGCCCATTTTACGCCATGCCTCTCCCGAAGCTTCTCCGATCCAGTTGGTGATACCGTGGCGGGCTGGCGATTTACCGGTCATGATACTGGCACGTGACGGGCTGGACACCTGGCAGGCAGCATAGCCCTGGGTAAACATCACTCCCTGCCGGGCAATCCGGTCGATATTCGGGGTTTCGTAAAACCGACTGCCCCCACAGGAGGTATCATTCCAACCGTAATCGTCTACAAGAATAAACAAGACATTACGAGGTTTCTCTTTGGCTTGCATAACAGATGCCGACAGAAGCCCGGCACCTGTACAACACAAAACGAATAAATTGTTTTTCATGACATTTATTATATTTTTCAAAATAAGACGTTAGTATGAATAAACGGAAAAACCGGCAATGACAGGAAGATCCAACGACTCTCCGATTTGTAACCTGAGAGCAGAAACCTCTACGGGCTCTATCTCTTCGATCCGTTTATGTCCGATACAACTTCCCGTAGCCAATGTTTTCCATTTCCCGTTCACTTTTCCTTCCACCTTATAGCTACGGACACGTTCGCCTTGGCGGATGTCTTCTGCAAGGACAATGGTATTGATCTTTGTCGTTGCAGGCAATTTCAACTGCAAACGTTTCCCTTCTCCTTGGGTTGTGGCTACGGGATTCCCGAAACGACGTTGTATTTCTTCACCAAACTCTTTCAGGCGAGCCACATCCACATCCGGAAGCAATCCCCTGTCATCCGGTGTTACTCCCAGAATCAATGTCGAATTACGACCAACCGACCCATTGTACATCTTCATCAGATGCTCCAACGGAAAGACATGCGCGTCGTCTCCCGGTTCCCAAAACCACTCATGCCGTCCGTTATAACCTCTCAACGGGGCATCCGACATGGCAGGCATATAGTATTTACCTTCCGGATCACCTGTTTTCAACAACTTAAAATTATCCTTGAAGATTATATCCTGGCTTTTGGAATGAGAATAAGGAAATGGAAATGTTCCCCAGCAAGGATAAGAAACCATTCCCGATTCGGAACCTCCCCAGCGGATATCTGCACGCTGGCTGTTGTGATAGAAGATTATATTCTTCTGGTATTTCTCTACGATCGGCAGAATATCCGCACCTCCCAACTCTGGGCCATGACCGCCACCGTCGTACCAAACGATAGCCAAGTCACCATAACGCGACATCAACTCTTCCGTCATACCTTCACACATTTTATTATAGAAGGCCTGCCGGTTTTCCTGAAATTTAGTCCCATCTTTAGGCATCATGAAATCATGTACCCCCAAAAAAGAGTTCCAACGGATACCGATATAGATACCCGGCCGAACGCCATATTTCCGGCAAGAATTGACGAAATCACGTACAATATCCCCCTTGCCGTCCTTCCACTTCAAAGCTTTCATGCAATACGGGTTCACATCCGACTGGTAAAGGGCAAAACCGGTTTCATGGGTTGCCGTAAGAATGGCAATCTTTGCACCCATTGCCTTTACCGAACGAATCCACTGATCCGTATCCAACTGTTCCGGGTTGAATATATTTATATCCGGAATCGGGGTGATACGGTTGTAAGCCTGATTATATCTAACTCCGTCAAACACATGCAGGTCGTAATGGAAAACAGCCACAAGTTCCGCATCTTGCCATACCAACTGAGCCGGGGTCGGCAACGGAAGGACTGTTTTCTCTTTCTTTGCCTGCCCGCCCACCGGTATTAATAGGGCAAACAGCAGGAACAATAATCCGATTTTTTTCATTTCTTTGATTAATCTATTTTAGTAACACAAATCCAATAAAAATCAAGGCAACTCCAAAGGTTCATTTGTTGACTTCGACAAGGGGATGGAGGCATTCACCGATTGCAGGTATTCACGCAACTCTTTCCGCAAAGCCTCCGCTTTCGCCGGTTCCTTTTCTATCAGATCGGTCATTTCACCTATATCCTCTTTCAGGTTAAATAACTCCGCCCGTTGGTCGGCATAATGCCAGATCAGTTTCCAATTCCCTTTACGGATGACACTATACGGGTCGTTTATGTCATAAATATGCGGATAATGCCAAAAGAAAGACCGGTTCTTGTCCATAGACTTCTTCCCTTTCAATAAAGGAGAGATATCACGACCGTCTACCGTTTTCATATTCTCTGCCAACTCCGTTGCCGAAGCCAAAGATAAAATAGTGGGATAAATATCTTCTATGATAACCGGAGCGTCACAAACCGACCCCGCCTTCGTCATACCCGGTACCTTTAGCAACATCGGCACACGGATACCGCCTTCGTAAGGCGTTATCTTATGTCCCCTGAGCGGGGGATATTTTTTAGCTTGGCGCGGTTGCCCGTTGTCCGACATAAATATGATTATCGTATTGTCTTCAATCCCCAAACGGCGGACATGTTGCATCAGGTCGCCCAAAGACTTATCCATGCTTTCCAACATAGAGGCATAAATAGCTTCGAAATCCGTCAAACCCATCTGCTTGTATTTATCCAGAAAACGGCTGTCTTCTTCCCACGGGGCATGAATAGCATAGTGGGACATATAAAGATAAAACGGCTTTTTCTCATCTACCGCCTTTTCCATTTCACGGGTAGCCTCCAAAGTCAGTGCTTCGGTGAGATTGATATCTTTCCCGTGATACTTCTCCAGTCCCGGCACATTCCATTCAGCTCCCCCATTCCGGAAAGCGGCACTGAAGTTACGCATCCCGTGATAACTGCCCGGTCCTCCGGCTGCATGCCCTGCTATATTGACATCGAATCCCAGGTTCAACGGTTCTTCGCCCGGTGTCCCGATAGCCCCCCAATGGGCTTTCCCGACATGTATCGTTTTATAACCTGCCTTTTTTAAGACGGAAGGCAGTGTTTCACGCACATATAAAGTATGTTTAACGCCGGGTTCCATGGACATGCCGTTTACGTTCCATTCCGAAACGGCCACCTCTTCATTCTTTGTATGCCGGTCGGGAGATTTATCCTTAAACAATGTCCAGTTCGTCACTTTATGCCGGGCAGCATTCTGCCCGGTCATCAAACTTATGCGGCTAGGTGAAGACAGAGGACAAGCATACGCTTGGGTAAACTTTACTCCCTGCAACTCCAGACGCTCCATATTGGGCGTATTGTAATGGTTGTTCAACCAAGTTCTTTCCGTATGGAAGGCGACAGAGGTCTCCTGCCATCCCATATCATCTACCAGAAAGAAGATGATATTAGGCTTCTCCTGAGCCATCAAAGGGGAAACTCCCATCATCGAAAACATCAATCTTGTGCAAATTTTCTTCATATTTTATCTTGTTTATCTTTTATACATCAGATCTATACCTACCGGATAATGATCCGACAAATAATCCGTATCTTCTTCATTATAAATAAACGCATCTGTCACCTCTTTGGCAATCAAAGGCGTTGCAAGTATAAAATCTAACCGTTCACCTACTCGTTTTCGGACTTCTTGATGTCGAGACAAATACATCAATATAGCAGTTGGAAATGTTGTTCGCTTATCTTCGGGAACATAACGTCGGCAAACATCAATGAATGGCAATGACAAAAGTCTTGAAATAACAGAATAATCAAAATTTCCATCCAATAAATTATGACTTTGTTTTCCTCCGTATTTCATTAACAACTCAATAGCATTCGCTTCCATATAATCTGCATCAAATGGAGAATGTGCATTCATATCTCCCATCAAAAAGCATTTATCTAATGCCTTTTCTTTTATATATTGAACAATAAACCCAGCTTCTGCACGACGTTTATCTGTATCTCCCGGATTCAAATGAGTAACCAAAATATCATATCCATAAGTTTCCACATGCAATAAACCATGTCCACAGTTTTCTAGCAATTTTGCTTTAAGATTTATCGGTTTTTTTGAAGTAATCCCGACCGGATAACCATCCTCCTTCAATATAACAGCATAAGGGTGTCCCCATTGTTGTGCCATTACCAATAAACTTTCTTGAGTAAAGCCACACAATTCCTGTAATGCTAATATCTCAGGATCTTGTTTTCTGATCCATTCCACAAAACGGTTCTGACGGTCTTTGTCTTTTTTCCAATCAAAACCATTAAACACATTGTATGAAATAATCCTTATTTTTTCATACCCTTGTTCCCAATGCCGCTCATAAGTCCGTTGAATTTCATTTTGAGCTTTTAGTGATATTCCCAAAAAGATATTTAAAAAAAAGATACAAATGATATTTTTCATAAACATAATTATTTCAATTTCAACACATGTACAATTGTATGATCATCTCCATTCATGTTGAAGCCGGAAGGGACATACAACCAGGCAGGTTCTCCATTTTCCATTAACGCCTGCGGGCGTTCAAATTTAGGCATTTTTCCATAAATACCTTTCGCATTTTTCAATCGGTCTTTCCCTACATAATATTCGAACGGATAAAAACCGGCTTCTTTTCTGTCAAAAGTAATGCCGTCATCCGAACTCCACAAGATACCTCCTCCTTCATTCAGTATACCATGGTTGTCGGTAGTCAGTAAACAGATCTTGTCTTTCCAGATAAAGGCATATCCGTCTTCTATGGCTAAATTGTTACGGGTGACAGGTTCGGGATACATCACATAGGGACCTTCGATATGTTCAGCAAAAGCGACCCCCATTTTAGCTTTATTCGATTTGAAGTAAAGCAAGTATCCCCCTTTGGGGTGTACCAGCAGGGCGGGATTGACAACACCGTTACCGGCATTATTAGTCCAATGATCCGGGTTAGAAGAGGGAGAAAGGATACAACCATCTTTTCCAACCTTCTTCCACGGACCGTTCAAGTTATCAGCTATCAACATGCCTATCTTTTGATTTTTAGGATGAGGCGGTTGTTTGTAATTATCGTTAGAAATGTAGAGTAAAGCATATTTGTCTCCCACTTTATGGATGGCCGGGTTATGTATGCCGCATTTATCCCAAGTTTTTTTCCCTGTCCCGGTAAGCACGACATTCAAAAAGCGAAAAGGACCTTCCGGTTTATCGGCTATGTAATGAGCTATTTCGCTATGCGAACGCCACCCGGGATCGAACTTGTGCTCTATTTTCCAACGGGTAGCAAACAGATGTATCTTACCGTCTTCACCTTTAATGGGCGATGAGCCCCATACGTGGTAACCGGGTTCGTCAATGGCTATCCCTCGAAACTCCCATCGGTCAGCCAAAACCTTCTGTTTCTCTTTTGGCTCCGTTAATTTAAAGAATACGATAAATGCATCATTTCCTTTCTTGACACCGAAACTAAGCAACGTCGGTACTCCGTTTTCCACATACACAAAAGGACGTTCCATCCGGTCCACTTTCATGACTGTACCATCTTTCAACGGGACTTCTTTTTTACAGACCTCGTAATGTTTAGCTTTTTGCCAGTTGACACCGTCTTCAGAAGTTATCAATCCGATAAAATTACCTCCATGCGCATGAAAAATGGCATAATAGCGTTTCCTGTTTTTGTCGTACCACATGGATACATCTTCGGTGGGTATATCGGCAAAAGCCGGTTTATCTTCCAATCGGAATGGACCGGTAGGACTATCGGAAGTTCCTATCGCCTGTATTAAACGAGGTTTACTGGATTTTACATCGTCACCTTTAATAATCAGGTAATACTTACTATCTTCTCCCCGACATATTGCGGGATTGACCGTTACGGTTCCGATAGGACCGTGAGGTTCTATCATAGGTTTGTCCATTCTTTCCCAAGGCCCTTCCAGCGATTGTGCCATAGCGACACCAGTCCGTTGATTAGAACGCAACAAAGGCCAGTATTTGTGTGAATATCCTGTTTTAGCAGCTTCGACCAGATCGTTTTCCGACAACTTTTCTTTACCGGTATTGGTGGAAGTATAATACATATAATAATTATCGTCGAATTTCTTTACTTTTACATTATGGGCCGTGACACTATCCCAATATCCTTTTCGGGCTTTCAGGACGGTTTTGCCCATTCTGTAAGGTCCCTCCGGTTTGGAAGCTGTAGCATGTGCTATTTCAGAGTGTGTCAACCAAGAGTAAAAACCGATGGATTTAGGCCATCGTGAATAGAACAGATGGTAAGTTCCGTCATCGTCTTTGATGATAGAATTACACCAGTTATAGTACGTGGAATCATGCACGAACAACGCTGGGTCGGCAGGTTGTATCATGGCCGACAGGTTGAGGTCGTCGGTTGATTGGGCAAAAGCCGAGATGTTTAGCATAGAAGCTAAAATAGTTAATATCAGATATTTTCTTTTCATGGTAGAGATGAATTTGTTTTTATTGTTTTAAAGGAACTATCACTATATAAGCATCGTTATCTTTTTTTACGGCAAGCGATAAAGCTATAGGCTTGTTATTTTCGTTGAAAACAAAAGGACGTTCCATCCTATCGGGAAGGATATCCGGATTTCCTCCGGTTTGGGCGATACGTTTGTTCATGACTGTAAAATCGATGGCCTTTTGCCAATTTACTCCATTGATTGATGTCATCATTCCTATATAAGTGTGCGCATGAAAAATGGCATAAAAACGTGCAGAAAACTGGTCGTACCACATAGACACATCTTCGGTATCCCAATCTTGGATAACAGGTTCTGGCTGTATCTTAAAATCACGGTCCGGATAATCAGAGACAGCAACAGCCTGGTTACGTTCAAATTTAGTAGAACCAGGCTTATCTCCTTTGATAATAAGATAATAACGCTTATCAGGGCCTTGAGTGATAGCCGGATTTACAACTAACGTTTCGATGGGACCGTTTGGTTCCAACAATGGTTCTTTGTTTATGATCCATTTTCCATTTAAAGAAGAAGCTGAAGCGACGAATGTACGTTGATTGACACGTAAAGGTTTCCAATTCGGATGAGAGTATCCTGTCCGGGCTGTTTCTGTCATTTCTTTGTCTGTTACATCACGTTCCATTTTTGTACTACAAAAATAGAGATAATATTTCCCATTAAAATATTTAATTTTAGGGTTGTGGGCGGTTATCATATCTCCGGCTTTGTATTGCTTTTTATCCAGATCGATAACCGTATTCACATATTTGTAAGGTCCTTCCGGGCGGTCGGCTATCGCATGGGCTACTTTAGAATGTGTCAACCAAGCATTAAATGTTTTCGAACGTTCCCAACGAGAATAAAACAGATGATACTTTCCATCGTCCCCTTTTATAATAGAACTGCACCAGTTATAATAATCAGGATCGCGGAAGATGTTATCTTCGCTGACAGGAGTTGTTTTGTCAGATAGCGTTACTTCTGCTTTAACCGTTTCATCTGGCCAAAGAGCTTCTCGTCCGGTTTCTTTAAAATAAGGCCGTTGTGCATTCACTTCGCGTAAATAAGTACCTAACTCTTTGGATAACGTTTCAACCAATTCAGGTTCTTGTCCGGCCAAATTATATTTTTCACCGATATCTTTCCTAATATTGAACAGCTCTTTCCGAGCATCTTCATAATAATAAATCAGTTTCCAGTCGCCTTTACGTATGGTACAAGTAGCCCCGATACCTGGTCCTGTTGGTCCCCAATTATTTGGAAAATTCCAATAAAGCGATCTACCTATACTAGGGTTAGGCCCTTTTCTTGTGAGCAAAGGAACAAAACTTCTTCCGTCTATCGTTTGCGGGACATCGGGAGTTTTAAGTTGTGCCATTTCCAACAAAGTAGGATAAAAGTCTTCTATGATCAGATAATCGTCGCAACATGTCCCAGGTTTGACAACTCCCGGCCATGAAACAATCATCGGTTCACGGATACCCCCCTCATAGGCCGAACCTTTGCCACTGTTGAGCGGGCGATTATGGGTATGTAATTTCCCTCCCAAGGCGTTAGTCGCACTCAATCCTCCGTTGTCTGACATAAAAAGAATGATGGTATTTTCGTCCAAATTATTCTTTTCCAAATAATCCATCAAATCACCTAAACTTTTATCCATACCTTCCACCAATGCTGCGTAGGCAGCTTCTTTTTCATCAAGACCCAGATCTAAGTATTTCTGGTAGAAACGTTTATCTTTTGCAACCGGAACATGCACTGCATAGTGTGACATGTACAGGAAAAATGGTTTTTCCTGTTCCCGTTTATCCAACTGATCGATAGCTTCACGCGTAAGAGCTTCTGTCAAGAAAACATCGGTTCCATGATATTTTTCAAGGCCGGGAACTCCCCACACGCTTTTCTTGCCATCAACCAGTTTGTTCCCATAATTTTCTTCAGCGAGATAAGAACCGGGACCTCCGCAGGCATGTCCGGCGATATTCACATCAAATCCGATGGCAAGCGGATTCTCCGCAGGTGTACCGATGGCCCCGAAATGAGCTTTTCCGCAATGAATGGTATAGTATCCACCATCTTTTAATGCTTGTGCAAGTGATAAAGCATAACAAGTTCTTTCTGTTTCTTTAACTGGAGAAAGACCATTTACATTCCAATCCGGATAACCCAACAAATGATGTTTACTGTCTACCTCCTGATTCTTATAAAGTGTCCAATTAGTTACTCTATGTCGGGCAGCATTCATACCTGTGAATAAACTCACCCGCGAAGGGGAACTTACACTGCAAGCATAAGCCGAGGTAAACTTCATTCCTTGTTTAGCCAGCCGTTCCATATTAGGAGTATGGTAACGGCGGTTCAATTCGGTTTGTTCTTTCCAAAAAGGCAGCGAAGTATCTTGCCATCCCATGTCATCTACTAAAAAAAGGACGATATTGGGTTGTTTTTGTTGTGCTTCCATGCTTATACTTCCGGCAAGGAGAAGGGAAGTGGTTATAAAGGAACATTTGTTCATAATAAAACGATGTTTAATTGAATGTTTGATGTGTATTTTGTAACGAACCTCGTTACAGCCCTATAACGAGGTTCGTTAAGGAGCGGTAACTCGATTAATTAAGGGGAAGTAATCAATCGAGTTACTGCACTATAACCAATCGAGTTACTCAATAACTATTTTCCAATCATGTTTCGAACCGTCTGCAGAAGAGATACGATAAGTAAACTCTTTGGCTGACAGATCTGTTACGATACCAGCTTTAGGTGTACCGTTGATAGGTTCGACTAAAGTTCCTTTGTGATAAATGCGGAATCCAGCATATTTCAAATCTTCACCAGCTTTTAACTTCACCTTCGCCACGAAATCAACAGAATCAATAACGGCCGTTCCATTGGAAATCGTGATATTGCGGACTCCAGTGACAGCCAACGGGGTTTCGTTCTGATAATATTCCTGCAATTTAACCTCATCGTCTG
Organism: Parabacteroides caeci; assembly: GCF_023656795.1. Classification (NCBI taxonomy): domain Bacteria; kingdom Pseudomonadati; phylum Bacteroidota; class Bacteroidia; order Bacteroidales; family Tannerellaceae; genus Parabacteroides; species Parabacteroides caeci. The sequence goes on along the minus strand of NZ_JAMOKT010000029.1, from coordinate 33,007 downwards.
TTTCCAACTTTATTATTTCTACATTATCAATGTAAGCATGGTCACCCCATTGGCTCATATCCATTTCAATACGCGGTTCGCAAGAGAAAAGGAATGTAGAACATGTAATGATACAAGCAAATAATATCTTTTTCATACTGTTATCTTTATTAGTTATCAATACCATCCCGGGTTCTGTTCAAGCGTAACCCCGGCTTTTTCTTCATATAATAAAATTTCACTTCTCGGGATAGAACTCAGATAGTCCCTGTCCGGATCGATGTAATACCCTCTTCCGCTATTCGCTTTAAAATCTGCGTTTTTGTAGAGAGGGTTAATCCATCCGTCAATTGCATCGAAGTTTTTTCCTTGAGCAAGGAGAACTTCTTCCGGTTTTTTCCAGTCAAAACCGTCGGCTAATACTTTTTCTGCATCATTCCAGTAATCAAGATATTCCTGAGCGTGCGCTCCAACAGGTTTCCATCCGTTGAATACATCGTCAAACATGGCCCAACGTTTGATATCTGCCAACCGGAACCCTTCCAACATAAGTTCTACACGGCGTTCACGGCGGATTTCATTGACAATATTGGGTGCTCCGGTGTCATATCCTTCCTGCTTCTTGTATGCTATATTCCAACTGTTTATTTCCGACAGGTTCATGCCCGGCATGCCGACTCTGGCACGGATATAGTTAACCGATTTATTGAGATCCTCCTGTGTGATTGTCCCCAAGATGGCTTTTGCTTCTGCAAAATTGAGTAATCCCTCTTCGTAACGTATGATCAGGTCGTCCACCTCCCCGTTATCAAATTCGGCAGCATCGAAAGAGACCCCTTTCCATATCCGGTATCCTGAGTAACATGGATTACGTTGTTGATTTTGAATCAAACCCGGATATTTTGTTTTATACGCATTGGGAATAGTCGGCAAATAATCGTAAAAACGTCCTTTTTGGGGTACCCAAATTGTTTGAGCCAGACGTGGATCTTTATTTTCGGCCAAACTATTCATCAATTTGGGATCGAAAATGACACTGGATATTTCTACCGGTTTCCCGTCTCTCATTAAATAGGAATCAACTGCACTTTTAGTAAGACTTCCCATACCTTCTGCATAAGAACGGCACCATGTTTGTATGACAGCCAAAGAGCGTGAATAACATTTGTACAAAAAAGCTCCGGGAATATTGGAATAATCCATTTGATTGAAGTATTCGAAATACTCATTTCCTTCGCTACCCTTATATAGGTTGCCTCCATGTTTTTGTATCAACATTTCACCGGCTTCTACAGCTTTTTTTAAAAAAGTTGTCCCATCTTGGCCACTTACCTGAAACTTCGTTCCTTTCCGTCCATGATAATATTCCCACGACCCTTCGTAAAGAGCAACACGGGTTTGCAAAACCAATGCAGCTTCTTTGTTTATACGACCGGCCTTCGCTTTGCCTTCGCCTTTCCACTGTAGATACATAACGGCAGAATCCAAATCTGCAATTATACGTTCCGCAACAAATTGGCGACTATCACGTGGCTTATATAACTCTTCACTTTCGGTATTTAATACTTTATCTATATAAGGTACCCCACCAAATGTTTGTAACAAATCGAAATATTTGGCAGCCCTACAATAAAAGCCTTCTCCAAGAAAATGCTTACCTACAGCAGACATGTTGCCAACCTTGTGTGCGTTTGCTAAAAAATAATTGGCTTTGCGGATATAATCATAAGAGTTATTCCAAGTATCATTCTTTTCACTAGCCACTCCCGATGTCGAATGCTTCATTAGGGCATCCGCCGGACTACCGCCAACAACATCGTCATTTGCATTATTCAAGCTGTTCCAACGATAAGCATTTTGTTTCCGAATAATATTCTCATTATACAGACCGTTCATATAATACTCCAAGTCTGTTTCACTGGTAAAAAATGATTGGTCACTCATGGCATCTTGCGGGTAACGATCCAGAAAGTCCGAACATCCGGCCAGACTACAAAGTCCAATCAACCCCATAATATAATATTTTACTGTTTCCATATTCTTTCGTTTTATGTTATTAAATATCGACTTTAACTCCTATAGAATAAGTTCTTTGGATAGGATATCCGTTACCACTCTGACGAATCATTTGCGGATCCAAGTCCAACCAAGATTTATTGTAGATAAAGCCTAAATTCTCAACACTTAAATTGAATGACAGACGGCTGACCTTCAGTTTGCTGATCAATGATGCCGGAACCGTATATCCCAGACTGATATTTTTAATCCTCAAATGAGCCAAATCTATCATATATTGATTATTCGCACTTGCAAAGTTTTTGCTATCGGTATATGCACGGGGGAAAAATGCACCTGTTGAATATTCGGACCAATAGGCTAAATCGACATGCTGCTGGAACATTCTTCGGGAAGAGGCACTCCCCGTCGCTCCGAATGTATTGAAATTATTAATATACCTGACTTCTTTACCCACCCCGTCAAGGAACATGGAAAAAGAGATATTCTTCCAATCAATTCCGAGATTGATAGCATACTTCATACGGGGATAGGTATATCCTAATTCTTTCAGATCGCCCATGGAATACCAGGTTCCCCCTGTTCCGGTATTAATACGTCCATCCCCGTTCAAATCCTGAAAAAGCAAGTCTCCGGTATAATACCAACCATTACCGGGTAATACACTGCCCTGTAACTGGTTTTTATCTGTTGCAATTCCGGCAGATTGGTAACCATACAATTTTCCGAAGACTTGTCCGGGAGTCCATGAATTTCTCGAACCTGTTACATTATTCGGATAACTTACAACATAACCTATATAATCAGATAAAATAAACCGCACGTTATAATTCAAGGGAGAACCGGCCAATACACAAGCTTGGTCTCTCCATGACAATGACATTTCCCACCCCCTTGTTTCAGATACGGCATTATTAGTTTGCGGAGGATTGGTTCCCAAAACTTCCGGCAAAGTACTAACCGGTCCTAATTGGTCGTAAACAGTGCGCTGATACCAATAATATTCACCTCTCAGTCTATTATCTAAAGCGGCAGCTTCCACTCCGAACCCTAATGTTTGTGGTTTTGCCCATGTTATCTGGTTAGCAATAATTCCAGGCATAGAAACATATTTGGGAGCATTGCCATCAAGCACCATTCCACCAACAGTACCTGTCCCCATAGTCGGAATGTATAAATAATTACCCCCGGCTTGATCGCCCAGTTTTCCGAAAGAACCGGTTACTTTCAACGTTGATATTTGCTCGATTGGCCAAAAAGCTTCACGAGCAATATTCCAACCGGCAGAAACGGAAGGGAAGAAAGCCCAACGGGTATCAGCAGGATATTTGGAAGCTGCGTCATAACGTCCGTTTACATCCAACAAATAGCGGCTGTCATAATTATAACTTAGCCTAAAGAATGTACCCATAGTAGACCAATGATTTTTTTCATCTGTCAACTTCATGTTATCTCCCCATGAGACATTAAAGGATGGTATATTCTGTGTATATAAACCGGTGAGAGTTCCTATCATATTATGATTTTGCTTGTATTCCGTTTGTAAACCTACCAATACGCTAAAATCATGTTTTCCGAACGCTTTATGATAGTCGGCAGTCAAATCCATTGTGTAATAATTACTTCTGTATGATTTTTTCCACAATTTATCAACCGTAGAAGAACGTGCCGAACGAACTTTATCTCCATTTGGTTCATCAACATAAGCAACCAGTGTGGAACGGTCATCCAAAGCACTTTGTATATTCCATGAAAAATCACCTTTTACCGTCAGTCCTTCGACTGGTGTTAATTTCAATCCCCCAGATAACCAAAAATCATCTATCGTTTTATCCATACGTCCTTGTGCTCCTGTTAAAGCAGGCATAGCAGAGAGACGATGCCATGACCCATCCGGATTTTTAATTGGTATATTGGGGAAATAAGCTAAGCTATTTAAGAAATTACTATCAGAATTGGAAGAACTATCGGCTCCTCTATAGTTCGGACGAACCGTTTCCTGACGGACATAACGAGTATTCATATTAAACGACAACCAGTCTGCTATTTCAGTGTCAACCTTCAATATAGCTGAATATTTTTTGTATTTATCTATATCCGAATTATAAATACCTTGCTTGTAGTTATACCCTAGACCGGCATAATAAGAGGATTTGGTTGTTCCACCTGAAACACTTAAATCGTGCGTCGTACTATGAGCTACATCACGAAAAGCATAATCGTAATAATCCGTATTAGCATAAGCATCCCAATGTTCGCCCCACCAGCCGTTAGGTTGAATCTCATTATACGTAGCCAGTTTACCATCGATGTAATCCTGCATTTTCTGAATTACATTTTCCGAATAGGGACCTTCCTGTAAACTATTTCTGAACGAACGATTATGAATGTTTGCAAAATCGACAGAGGATGCAGATTTAGGTAACATAGACGGTTGGCTTATCTGATATGTACCGGAATATTGTATAGAGGCTTTTTTGCCTTTTTCCCCTGTTTTAGTAGTGATAAGAACAACACCGTAAGGAGCTCGTGAACCGTAGATGGCAGAAGCTGCCGCATCTTTTAATACGGAAATAGTTTCTATATCGTTGGGATTCACAAAATCCATGTCTTGTTCTACACCATCTACCAATACAAGGGGCTCCCCTTTTGTATTTATTCCCGTAAAACCTCGAATATTCAAAGAAGAACTTGCATCGGGAGCACCGGAAGTTGTCGAAATATTTAAGTTAGGCACAACCCCTTCCAACATTTCCGTAGCAGTCCTAACCGGACGATTCTCCAAAACTTTACTATCCACCGATTCTACGGCAGCAGTCAAGTTTACTTTCTTCTGAGTACCATAGGCCACAACTACAACTTCATCCAGAGCCTGAGTATCTTCTTTCATAACGACCCTTAAAACAGAGTCCTTCCCCGTTTGTATCTCTATCGGATTATACCCGATATAAGAAACAAGAAGAATTGCATTATTTGAAACTTCCAAACTAAACTTCCCATCTACATCCGTTATCGTCCCATTCGTAGTTCCTTTCTCAACCACGTTGGCACCGATAACCGGTTCACCATTCTGGTCCAAAACAGTTCCCGTTACTTTCTTTCCGGTTTGTTGTTTCACCATATTTTCTGGGGCAACAGCACCTTTCACTAAAGTGATATTCTTACCTACCACCTTATAAGATACACCTGTACCTTCAAAAACTCTGTTAAGAACTTCTGATACCGATTCATTATTCACATCAACTGAAACTTTTCTATTTACATCGACTTCATTCTTGTCATACACAAACAAATAATCGGTCTGTCTCTCTATCTCGCGCATCACTTTCTGGATGGAAAAACCATTCGCCTGTATGGATACTTTCGCATTTTGCGAATCGGCTTCAACCGCAAAAAGCGTATAAATACAAGTAAATAAGGCAACAACAGTGATTCTCATAATTCGAAATATATGTTTAAATTTAAGTATAGATTGCCTGTACAAAATATAATTCATAATTTTGTAATTAATAATTAGTTAGTACTTCGATAAATCTCCCAATTCGGGGTTCTGACCCACAACCGGTAAGCGTTGCAGCGCTTGCCGGTTTTCTCATATCTTTACGTTTGTATCATAGGCTATTAGAATTTAAAAGTTACACATCAAAATCAGTTAATAGTTATCAGATTCTTTTCCTCGTCTTTCTTATAAGTAAAATGATTGGTCAATTGCAGCACACTCAGAATATGATCCAGACCATCCCTTGTCCGGAACTTACCCGTACAATGTCGCTTGTTTTCCAATACGGATTTATTATTCACATGGATATTTACATCGAAATATAATTCCAGCTTTTCCAGAACTTCTGTCAATGGTTCATCAAAATAAAGAATACCTTCACGCCACAAAAAATAGTCCGCACTTTCGATAGGTATAACCGACAATCCATCATCTCCAATCACAGCCCGGTTGTTCGGGGTCAGGGATATGGAATGATTGGTCATGCGATCTGAAATTTCGACTTTCCCTGTTAACAATGCTGTCTCAAATTCTTTTGACTGATTATAAGCATGTACATTAAAAGATGTACCTAAAGCTTTAACATCATAAGTAGATGTCGAAACAATAAACGGCTTTTCCTTATTGGCCTTTACTTCAAAAAAACCTTCTCCAACCAAAGTTACCTGCCGTTTTCCTTCAACGAAGCGAGTCGGGAAATTCAGTGTACTCCCGGCATTCAGCCAGACTTTTGAACCATCCGCCAGAGTCAACTGTGCATTTTGGCCTGCCGGGACATGTATGGTTTGCATGGCAATATTTTCTTCCGTATCTGGATTGAGCCAATAGTTCAATGCAAATCCCAACATAAAAACAGCAGTGATCTTCACCACCTCCCGCATAATACTCCGCCACCTGAACTTTCCTTTCAACGGCAGTGTGACAGTTTCCGGTTTTTCATGCCAAAAACCAATTTCATACAAGCGGCACAGTTGCTGATAATGCTTCATGTTTGCCGCATCAGCATCCAACCATTCCGTAATCAGACGTGATTGCTCCTCTGTTGTACGTCCTTCAAAATATAATTGCAATAGTTTATCGTCCATATTTTATCTCTTTACATATATAAGACGACAACCGGAGAAAGTTCACTAGTCCCGAATGAAAAAAAAATTTCCATCCGAATGAAACTTTTTTCTCCTTTCGGATAAAACAGGAAATCAATAAAACAGAAAATAGAGGATAGGTAAATAATCTTTCAACGAAATTCTCAAGGCTTTTAAGGCTTTGCCCATATGATAATCCACTCCTTTAACAGTAATACCCAATATGTCGGCTATTTCTTTACCCGACTTATTCTCAAAACGGCTCATAATAAAGATTCTCCGGGTCTGCTCCGGAAGCTTTTTTAACGTATCAGCCATGATCGAACGTATCTCGTCTGAAAAAATATAATCCGGATCGCACGCCTCCAAAGTCGAGATACGAATTGCCAGTTCACGACTGCGCCACTCCTGCATAGCATCGAATGCCTCTTGTTCGTGAGCACGCGCCTTCAAATAATCCAATGATTTATGCTTCAAAATAGTCAATAACAATGCCTGTGGTTTTTCCACAGATTCTTTTTTCATCGTTTCCCATAATTTGAGCAACGATTCCGTCACAATATCTTCCGCAGCCAGATCATTCCGGACATACAAATTTGCAAACCGGAACGATTTGGCATAATATTGTGCATATATACTATTGAATAACGTGGTTACAGGCATATTTATAACATCTCCTCCTGGGGCAAAAATAAAAAGAATATTCGGTATATATAAATATTCGGATAGAAAGTAAACCAGATCTGTTATAAGATAGGAATAGAAGATACCTATTATTTCTCCCGTCTGTTCAGTAAAATGATGGGGATGTCGCCGAGGGAGTATAAAAAGCAGAAGAAAGGATAAGTCTTTTTCAAGTTACAATATTCGATTATTTTATAAAACAATTACAAAGAAAGCGGAAATATGGAATCTAATGAACCATACTTCCGCCTTTGATAACAAAAGACTTATGTCTGGGAAATAAAGTCTAGAAAACCTTCATTCCAAATTCACTCCATACGAAGAAATTACCTCCTGTCGCATTTTCCGGAACAGAGAAACGAATAATCTTAAACGGCTTTCCTACCATAATCTTCGAATTATAAGTTTCTTTACCACCAGTCGGCAGTCCGTCGGTCAGCGTGCTTATCTTATTAAAAGATACACCATCCAGACTACCTTCAATAATGATCTTTGCCGGTGCGGCACTGCCATTTGCCGAACGTGTCGTATAATAGAAATTAAACGCAGTAGTCTCTGCCGGTAATGCAACCTGAAGGTAATGAGAACCTTCCACAGCAACGCTCCAGGCAGAATGGAAGTAAGTTTCCACATCTCCATCCAACAGATTTGCCAATGAACCTTCCGACGGCTCAACGGCATTTGAAGAAAGCATATCGGCTGTCAATTCCACTTTTTTCAATTTGCTTTCGTCCGGTACATATGAAATACCATAAAGACATGCGTTTTTACCCGGATCAATAACAAAATATTCCTGTGTACAATTAGCCAGTCGCAATGGCAGAACATAATTACCGTACTCCAGTGTTGTACGGTCTACCGTAATTTCCAGATTTACCAGACTTGAATCAGGTGTAAATCCGACAACACCATCCCCGCTCAACATATAAGCATCTTTCGGTAGCAATGAATAATTCGTATCATTTTTCTTATTATACTCATCCAATAATGCCTGGTCAACTTCAACCTTACAATCGAATGTCCATTTATTTGTTAATGGCATTGTAACCGGTAAAGTGAATTTAGCCTGTTGAGCACCTTCATCCGTAAAAGAATTAGATACATATCCCGTTTGGCTGAAATACACAGAAGGGATCGATACAGTTGGAACCAGAATCATCTGACTTTTTTCTGCATTAATTGAATCTTTGGAGTTTTTCAAAGAAACAGGCAATGCATATTTTACTTCTGCCGGTAAACTGAAAATAATATCAGTTTTGAACGCTACATTTACATGCTTATACAAATTGTCCGCTCCAAACTCAACTCTATCCTCTGCAATCTGATAACAATTATCAGGCAGTTTTACATATCCAGTACCATTTTGAGCATTATAATTTGCCAACACATCATCCGATACTTCGATCTCGACTTCAGTAATACTTCCTAAATCAGAACCTGATTTATTAATTACCAATTGATAATCACCATCCTCACCTGTTTTATAAAGTGAAACCAGTATTTCACCATTATTCCTGAAATAAAGTATCGTACTATAATCACTCAGAAACTCACCTTTATTATCTTCACAGGCTGTAAATGCCACACCTAAAGAAAACAGGAATGATATTATTAATATATTCTTCATAAACAATGTCTTTTAAGATTATCAGAATTACCAACCATAATTCTGAGTTAACAATTTATTTCTATCCAACTCTCTTTGTGAAAAAGGATACAGATAATGGTTATCTTCAAACACACGTGTTTCAAAAGCAACCCTTTCCCAAAAACCATCGGGAGTCTCATCTCCACTTCCGGGGAATTGCGTATTCATACCATATATCGGTCCTCCATCAACCTCCTTGGAAATCATCCATGTACGAGTATCGAAATAACGATGATTCTCAAAAGCGAGTTCAATACGACGCTCACGACGGCAAAGTTCGATCAACTCTTCTGTAGTTGCATTAGGATAAACATCAGTAATCGAAGCCAAACCGGCACGGTCACGTAGATCACCCCAAAGCTCCATCGCTTGTGTTTCATACCCCGAAGGCAAAGCGACATTTCGTTTTTTACACTCGAGCACCGATTCTATAAAGTTGAGATACATCTCGGCTAGACGGAATGTCGGAAAGACTATATTTCCCCATTGACCACTGGCAGAGTTAAGCGTATGATCATAAAAACGATTGATCAGATATCCGGATTTCGGATAATCATGCGATTTATTTCCATTCCCCCCTTTAGCAAAAGAAATCAAAGTCATACCACTACCATGGTGCCACTTATTTCCACCGAAAAATACAGAAACATAGAAACGTGGTTCACGATCTTTATACATGTTCGGAGCATTCAAATCATACGCTGCGGCACCTCCCCAAGCCGGATATTCCCATGTTGTCTTTTCAAATTCATCTTCACTATATCCGGATTGTGTATCAATAACTGGATTTGTTCCGCTATATCCGGAAATCGGATAACGCCCGTTAGACATAGCATATGCATCCACCTGTTGCTGAGTCGGGCCAACGCCACCATAAGCAGTTCCGGAAATTCCGGTCGGAACTGTATGTACGCCCATTGTATAACGGCCTTTATAACCGGTCGACCAGATCAATTCAGAATTCCAATGTTCCTGAGTTATCCCATAATAATTTGCATACGGGTCAGAACCGTCGCCGGCACGGTATAATTTATACAGTGAATTATCAATCAAAACTTTAGCAGCCTTAGCTGCTTCCAGCCATTTATTTGCATCGTATTCCTGAGGAAATAAATGTACTCCTGATAATTCCGGGAATTTATCAGTCACCGGATTTATCACGGAACTATATAATTTATTTCCATTAAACAGATCACGCGCCGAATAAAGTTTTAAACGAGCGATAAGAGCCTGACAAGCACCTTTGGTTGCCAATCCTTTTTCTGCATCCGAATAATTTTCAGCCATTGCCGGGTCATTGATACAGGCTTCCATTTCACTCACTACATAATTCACACATTCATCCCATGTATTACGTGGCCGGTAAAGATCTTCAGTTGAAGCTGTAAAGTCCAGTAATTCATCCCCCAGTAAGAAGACCGGCCCATAAATACGCATCATCATAAAATAATAATAAGCGCGTGCGAATCGACTTTGTACTTTCCATTGCGCCAGTTCTTCCTTTGTCACAATAGGATCGGAACAACGGTCGACATTCTGCATAAAAATATTACATTCACGAATACCTTTATAATAGAAATCCATTTTATAATAAGGAACGCTACTGGCATTCCAAGAGCCAAAATTGATCCAGCGTGTGTCCCGGTCATAAGTAATCGATCCTTCATCAGATGCACCTAACCAAGGGGAATAATTAAAGTCATCAGCATCATTCGGCAAAAAACTCATCGAATTAAGCCAATAACTTCTGGTATTATTACGGGCTTCCCAGATTTTATCAAATGTTAGTTTTTCATCTTCCTGTCTGTCCAGAAAATCATCACAAGATACGAAAAAAGAGGTTCCGACCAGAAGACAAATGATTTGAAAAGATTGTATGATTGATATTTTCATATTCATAATTATTTAGAGGATTAAAAATTAGCATTAAAACCAACTGTTACTACTCTGTTCGGAGGATAGCCGGAACCGTCTCCATTCCCCTTTTCAGGGTCCCATAACTTAAATTTACTGAATGTAAGCAAGTTATTTCCTGATAAATAGAAGCGAACCGATTTAATAAAAGTTTTACTCATCAGGCTCTTCGGCATCGTATATCCTACTTCGAAGTTTTTCAAACGAAGAAAACTGCCATCCCGCATCCACCAGTCAGAAGTCTGGGCATTATTGGATGAACCTGACGATCCACTCCAACTCAGGCGGGGATAAATCGCTCCAGCATTTTGTTCCGGGGTATTACCTGGTCTCCATACATTATTATAAACATCCTCATTAATTGCGGCACGTTCCATATTTCCGGAACCGAAAGGAGTCTTTATGGTTGATCCGCTTAAAAAGAAGTTTACATGATTAACACCCTGGAAAAACACATTCACATCCCAATTCTTCCATTGAGCAGTTGCACCAAAACCATAAATCATTTCAGGTAAATTGGTATATCCCATCGCTATCTGATCCTGTGAGTTAATTACACCATCACCATTTACATCCTGATATTTAATATCACCGACCCGATATTCACCAAATGTTTGTTTTGGACTATTATCAATATCTTCCTGGCTTTCAAAAAGTCCAAGTGCAACAAGTCCGAATGGTTGCATAGCACCACCCGATCCAAAAGGTTTTCCTATTCTGTTTTGGTATTTATACTCCCAGTCAGGCTCATCATTATTAAGCAATTCATTTCTATTATATGTAAAATTAGCCCGTCCGGTCAGAAATACTTGTCCGATTTTCTGTGAGTATTCCATTGTTCCGTCAAAACCTTGATTTTTTGTTTCACCAATATTCGTATAAGGAATTACGGATAAACCTGCAATAGCAGGCAAACCAGCACGCTGCAGAAAAATGCCGGTACGCTTTTCTGAAAAATAATCTGCTTGAATACGCAGTTTATTAAATAAAGAAAATTCAGCTCCGACATTAAGTTTATGAGCCTCTTCCCATGATGCTGTCAAATTCTCAACATCACCAACTCGGATACCTCCGCCTCCATTTCCTCCGGCAGAACCATAGTTCCAATTTCCAGCACCAGCATCATTGCCTACAAGAATTGTCGATTCATAGACCCAGCGACGTTGTCCTCCGATATCATCATTTCCGACAATACCATATGATCCTTTCAGCTTAAGCATATCGACCACTTTTGTCAGCGGTTGAAACCACTTTTCATTAGAAATCATCCATCCGATCGCACCAGCAGGAAAGAATCCGAACCTATGCCCACGCGCAAAGTTCTCGGAACCGTTATAACCGACATTCACTTCTGCAAAATAAGTATCATTGAATGCATACGTCATACGTCCCGCAATACCTTGGTTCTTATAAGGCAATGATTTAAATTTATCACCTTCCTGTGTGCGAGTGTGTATTTTATGATTGTATAAAAACAGTGCTCCCAAACGGTGTTTTTCATTAAATAAGCGTTCATAATTAAGAGAGGCCTCCATATAAGTGGTCATTGTTCCGTCACGACCGATTGCGTACGATAACTCTCCACTACCCGTACGGATTGGAGTACCGAAAATCAGATTACCCTCTTCATCCCTTCCTGTGGCATGATATTGGGTCGGTTCTTTACTACGGCGCTGAATAGTTGTATTCCATGCATCCCATGAAAATTTGAAATTTCCGGTCAATCCCTTCAAAGGTTCCCAAAGTACCCCAAAATCCTGAGTCAATCCGACAAGCGACTGTGAAGAGTTCCAGAATTGTTGACGATAGCCCGAGTGTACAAGCATATTCCAAGGATTATAACCAGAATCACTGGAAGGCGCAGCAATTGTACCATCTGAATACTGAACAGGAAAAGCATTAGGAGAAACTAAATAGGTATATTGCCAAATAGTATCATCATTATCGCCAAAACCCGGACCAAAAGACTTCTCATAAATATTCGCAAGGTTTAAATTCAAAGTTGTACTCTTTGTCAAAGCCAAATCAACATTCGCCCTGAAATTAAACTTATTATAATTAATCGATGAATTATAATCGTATATATCGCCTGCACTCTTAAAAATTGAACTTTCATTATAAAATGATCCTGAAATATAGTATTTAACTATTTCCGTACCACCTGTAATACTTAGGTTTACTCGCTGGTTCGATGCCAGATCGTTATACAATGCATCAATCCAGTTCACATTTGGATAAAGATCCAGATCAGATCCGTTGCGGTACATTTCTATCGTTTCCGGCGTATAATAACCTGGTTGAATATCATTATACAAGTCAGCCCATTGAGCAGAATTAACCATTTTAGGCATTTTGGTCGGACTGGTAATGCCGGCTTCAGTACGTACGTTGATAACAGGCTTTCCTACGTTTCCTTTTTTAGTCGTGATCAGGATGACTCCATTTGCCCCACGTACCCCATATACTGCTGAAGCAGAAGCATCTTTCAAGATAGAAAAAGATGCAATATCGTCTGTATCAACCAAATCCAGTTCACGTTCAATACCGTCAACCAACACTAAAGGAGTCGAATTTCCTTTAAAAGAAGATACGCCACGAATATAAAAATCGGCTGCACTGTTTTTGCCGGGTTCACCCGAACGGCTCATTGCCACGACACCTGCTAACTGTCCGGCCAAAACATTGGATATTGAAGCGCCTGGTACTTTCAGGTTCGCAACATCAACGGTAGATATAGCCCCGACAACACTTTCTTTCTTTTGACGCCCATAGCCTACTACCACAACTTCGTCAAGCACTTCATCATCCGACTCCAATGTCACATTAATAGTCGATTGATTATTTACAGCGATATCGACACTCCTCATCCCCATATAAGAGAAGGTCAACACTCCGCCAACTCCGTCAACTTTAATCGTGTATTTACCATCAATATCAGTAACAGCCCCAACAGAACTGTTCTTCAACCAGATATTCGCCCCAATCAAAGGTTCACCGGTCGCATCGCTGACAACCCCAGTTACCGTTATACTCTTCTTTTGCGAAACCGAAGGCAAAGAAGCAGGACCAGAAATCGCTTTTCTTTTTACCACGACCTGATTTCCATTTATCTGATAAGTTAGTTCTGTCTTCTCAAACAGCGGATTAAGAATTTCTTGTATAGAACCTTTCACTACTCCTGTTTGCGCTTTTCTATTCAACTCGCTTTTGATCTCATCGGAATAGAAAAACACATAACCGGTCTCGGTCTCTATGAATTTAAGAACGTCCAGCATAGTGGACTGTTTTTGTTCCAGTATTTGTTCTATCGAAATAAACGACTCATTATTTGCATAAGCACAGGTTATACCCATACTCAGCAGTAATACAATAATATGTCTGATTTTTTTCATACATTTGTATGTCTTTAGGTTTTTCATTTTTAATTGGAAAATTTAAATCTCTGACAAGTCCGGACGATCTTGCCCATCGTTCGGACTTTTAATTTCAAGCGTTTTTCATATTCTATATTCCATAGGCAATTCTTTTTAGGTTATTATTCTATTAGTAATGTATTTGATTCAAAGCGATAATGAACATTATAAAGCATTGAAAAAGTTTCCATGACCTGCTCTATGTTATCAAACAAGACGAGTTTACCGGAACTTGTCCGCCGGGCAATACCAGGAGCACATTCAATTTGCACATTATAGTAACGACTTAAACGCATCAGGATATTTTCCATTGTTTCTCCTTTAAAAATAAGTATGCCATCTTTCCAGGAGATATAGTCTAAAACATCTACCTCATTAATTTCGTGTTTATCAGGTTGAAGGGTCAACTTATGATTTGGAGTTAATTGTATATTTTCTTTTTCCTTTGTGTTAACCATCACGCTACCTTCTACTAAAACCACTGATTGTGCCTGCTCGTCACCATAAACAGAAAGATTGAATTTAGTCCCCAACACATTGACTGTAAAATTAGCCGTTTTCACATGAAAAGGTTTGCCACTTTTTACGACCTCGATATAAATCTCCCCCTCCGCTTCGATAGTACGATCGTCACCATCAAACCGGGAAGGGAAACGCAACACACTCCCTGAGTTTATCCAAATTTTAGAACCATCAGCCAATAATAATGAAGAACGGCGCCCTTTGGGTACGACCAACGTATTCATCACTGTCTCATCAATATTCTTTTCAATCCCTTCAGTCTCAATTTTTTTTACAATGAGTCCTTCATTCTGAGAGTTTTTCATCGTTACATCAGAGTTGAAAGAGATCAAGGCATTGTCCTCCACATTTATAATTTTCTGATCCTTTGTTATCAATGTAACCTCTGTATGAACCGTGTCAATAGCCATACCGATACCTGTCATCAGATTATTTCCTGAAAACAGACCTCTATCCATTAACCAGTATCCTGCCAGACTAACTGTTACAAAAACAGCACAAGCCGCTGCATATCTCATAAATAGATTACGCTTTTTAAAACGCTTTTGCTGCATTTCGTTTTGCAACCTCAGCCAAATTTGTTCTGATTTTTCATCCGGAATAGAATACTCGTTCAACTGTACAGATCTTAATATTAAACGTGCTTCGTCAATAGCCCGTTGGTTTTCCGAATGTTCTTTTATCCAAGCATGCCATTTAATATCCAACTCTTGGGTCGGTACCATACACCACATGACAAAACTGTGGTCATGTAACAATCGATGTACTATTTCTGGTATTTGTTTATCGCTCATTCCTTACTTTTATGAGTATTCATTTAAATAAATACGCACAAAGAAGAAATATGACCCCATTAAAATGAAAAAAAATGATTGGAAAGAAAAAAATAAAATAAAACAGGACCATATTGCTCACGCATACGTTCGATTGCGCGATATATTAATTTACGTGTTCCCTTAGTCGTAAGATTCAGTAATACAGCAATTTCATCATACTCTAACTCTTGCATATAGCGTAAATAAATGGCTTCTCTTTGTCGTCCCGTAAGACTGCATAACATATTTTCAATTTGTTCCGCAATTTCCTTTCGCTCCTCCTCTTCTTCTATATAATCCAGTCCAGACACAGCTATAGAAAACAGATAATCATCTGATTCATCGATATCTTCCATAGTAACTTCCTTTCGCTTTTCAGAAATCATTCGATTTTTTAAACACCGGAAAAGATAATATTTTACATTATCATTATCAACAATCTCATTCTGATGTTCAAAAAAATGTAGGAATACATCATGAATCAGATCATACAACGCATCATCATCAACACCGAGTGCCTTACCATATGAATACATCTGACCTACATATTTTTCATATAGTCTTTTATAGTCACATTGTTTTGTTCTCAACATTTTTCCTAATTTATTATGCAATGGACCATTATTCCATGGTTCTTGTAGAACAAATGCATTTTTATTAGAAATTGACCAAATATGCATGAGATATTATTGATTCAGACCAAAAAATCAGGCCTAAGAGACTGCATTTTTGTAACAAATCTCTTTTTTTCATAGAATATCATCCCTTTATAAAGGGATATAATACTTTTTTACCCTATTTTTGTATTTATTATTCCATAGTTCTACAAGAACTACGTTGTTTATTATAAATAAACTCTTTGACTACAATAATGTAAGGTAAAATAATCAATACCTATCAGGTTATTTTATGAAAAAAACGTCTAAGCCTAATCTTTTTACCTTTAGTACCCAGATTGTTAACAGAAAACAGTACGCAATTAAATTTACCCACAATTAAGGTTTCCGGAATATATCCGAAATATCGGCTGTCCCTTGAATCGGCAGAATTATCTCCCTCAACATAATAATAAGTACGTTTAAGCCTATAAATAGAATCACAAATGCCATTTATACAAACAGCACGGTTTCTCATTCTCACATCGTTTCCCTCCTCTGCAATTAGTTTTCTCAGGAACAGATAATTCTCCCGTCTGATATGTAAAGTATCATTTTCTTTCTTTATCCGAGTAATTCGCTTTACTAATAATTGGTCCATATTTTCCGGACTGTTGAAAACCACTATATCACCGACTTCCGGATAACCCATTCCAGGAAGTCGCCTATATTTCCAATGAGTATTCCTGTCCATTTCCCGCAACGGGCGTATCCATGTGAAAACATTGATAACCGGAATATCCGCCCATTTAGCAGGAAAACGTGCTCCATACGTAATCTTATCTATCCAAACCCTGTCACCGCAAAGGAGTGTCGGTTCCATACTACCGGAAGGTACTATACATAACTCTCCTACTGCAATCCGGATAAAAAGACAAAAAAGTATGAATAAAATAACAGCAATGACCTTTTTCATCAAAATATGACTTTACCACTTATTTTTCAGTATATTACCTTATACTTAAAGAATCGTACGATCGCATCATAAAATTCCGAATTAAAATGTTTGGTATGGCTATCAGTCACACAAGAGCTGACTATAAACAAATCATCTGTAATCATCCATGTTATCGCCGCCGGATGATTTTTGCTGAACTCCTCCAACACAGATACATACTTGTCATCCATATAAAATACCGATATTTCCGATTTCAATCGTAGCAGTTCATTTTGCACATCTTTTCGTGGCAAATGCGATATGATCAGCATCCTCCCTCCGATTATTTTTTTCAGTTTTTCCAATGAATTCAGCTGTTCCATAATACAAGAGGAGCATGATAAGTCCGAAAAATAGAAAACGACATTATAGCCTCTTATCAATGTTTCCAGTCCCATGCGTCCTATCATTTTATCCTGATACCCCAATGTCCCTGTTACATTCTCAAACTTTTTCCCGTTCAGTTTTAAATAAGAATAGGCCTTCCCCAACTCTTCATTCAAATACTCGTCGGAAACTATTTCATTCTGTGAAACGACTTTATTGTCATTCTTTTTCATGGCAAAATTTAAAAATATATTCGCTACCACGGAAATCAGAATAGCAATATACAAATAGATTCTTTTCATATAGATTCAATTTTATAGTTGTTACTTCTTTACTTTCAATAAAAAGAGCATCGGATTAGTTTCCCCGATATTATTCCGATCCGGAAAACGTTCCTCAATCATCGCTGTTAATTCTTTTGCTCTTTTAGCAGTCAGAAGCCCTTCTTCCTGCCAAGCCTTAAAACCTATATTAATAGCTGCCTGCAACCTTTCTTGCGGACCTACCGATATCAAATAATCTTTATATTGGCCAATTGGATGAGAAAGACCTATAAACAAAAAATCATTCAATATATGGCTAAAGGTTTTGACTTTTTGTGTCTTTTTGTCGTAAACCGTAAACTTGGGAATAACTATATGCTTATTTTTAATAAAGACCTTGTCATTTATTTCAAATATATCCTTAATCCCTGCCATTTTCTTACACTCTAATAGAACTGTCAGAGGAAGACGAGTTCTTTTAAGAATACTCTCACGGTCGACCTTACTCATTGATTTATCTTTATAATCAATAAAATATTTTGGAGTTAACTCATCTCCTCTTATAGTAAAAATAGAATCACGCAAATCTTCTGCAAAAAGAATTTCGTTATCCAGTTTTCGGAAAACACAATAATTAGTTTTTGATAGTTTTTCAATAACCGGATAATACTTATTCACCGTTTTCCCTTTATCATCCTTGATAACTAAAGAATATAAAGGATCACCATGAACCACATTTTCCCGATACAAATAGAACAATCCATTTTGATACTCAAAATTATCAGCATAATAATTCATCGGTATATCTTTTATAAAATCTCCTTCATAAGAAAAAGCAAGAACTTTCGTTCGCATTAAATCATACAAATAGACCACTCGTTCCTCTTCGTTCAATGAAAAATCGGATAAATCAACAAATTCTTCAGGTTCCTGCCCACGGTTCCCGATCTTATACAAATATTTCCCCATATGATCAAACACATAAACGCCTTTTGGATTATTTCTTTCCATGATAAAAATATAACTGTCAGACATCACAACCTTTCTGATTTCTCCTAAAATACATTCATCTTTGAATTCTAAAGGAATCATTTTTATATCCTCTGCAAAGTCAGACAATTTACCATAATCGGTTTCCATATCTGTTATCGGTATAGAAACCATATCACCAATTTCTGTTCTCTTTTGCTCTTCTTTTATTGATGCAGCTGCACCATCGGCTTTTGCATATTCTATCCAGAATTCGCCACAAGGTGATGAAGAACATTGCTTATCTCCTCCTGGTTTACATCTTGTTGAAGCATTACTGACAGATAAGATTCCATACCCATCAGCTTCAACTTTGAATTGTAATCCAAAAGCAGTAACAGTGTCAGCTGCACCTGTGACAATTACGAAACAATCTTCTGATATTTCAGTCCAAAGAACGCCAGTGTCAGTACCAGCTCCCTTACCTGCGTCTCCACCAGTACTAATAGAATCATTACTCTGTGCCAACACTTCTAAATGAAGCGGATGATCCTTAACGCCATCGCCACCCCAGGCGTACTGGATGTTTAACACAAGTGCCAAAAGGAGCATTGCTCCACCGATTTTCAGAAAGCTTTTCTTTTTCATGCTTACCTCCAACTTTAATTGTTATTACTTATTGATTACGCATGAGTTGCTGTAACTCCTACATATTTTTTAATTACCCAAATAACACGAATAAATTATCAACCCTATCTAACCATCACTTCTTTACTTTCATCAAAAAGAGTACCGGGTTAGTCTCCCCCAGATTATTCCGATCCGGAAAACGTTCCTCAATCATCGCCCTTAATTCTTTAGCTCTTTCAGCAGTCAGAATACCTTTTTTCTGCCAATATTTAAAACCATCATCTATCGCCGTTTGAAAATCTTCTTGTCCAACAATTGATATCAAATTATCTTTATATTGACCAATAGGATGATCAAAACCGATAAACAAAAAATCATTCAGTATATAGCTAAATGTTTTGACTTCTTGTGTCTTCTTGTCATAAACCGTAAACTTAGGAACAACTACATTGGTATTGTTAATAAATACTTTATCGTTTATTTCAAATATATCCTCAATACCTGCCATTTTCTTACATTCCAATAAAACTGTCAGAGCCATACGAGTTCCTTTCAAAATACTTTCACGATCTATCTTACTCATTGATTTATCTTTATAATCAATAAAATATTTTGGAGTTAACTCTCCACTTCTTACACTAAAAACAGAATCACGCATGTATTCTGCAAAAAGAATTTCATTATCGAGTTTTCGGAAAATGCAATCATGAATATATGGAGATTTATTAATAAGCGGATAATACTTATTAATCGTTTTTCCTTTATCATCTTTGATTACCAAAGAATAAGCAGGATCACCCATAACCGGACTTTCCCTATATAGGTAAAATAAGTTATCTTGATACTCAAACTTATCTGCGTAATAATTCATCTGTATATCCTTTATAAAATCTCCTTCAAAAGAAAAAATAAGAACTTTCTTTCTCATTATGTCATACAAATAAATAAGTTGTTGCTCTTCATTCAACGAAAAATCAGATAAATCAACAAATTCGTCAGGTCCCTGTCCACAATTTCCAACCCTATATAAATATTTTCCACTATGATCGAAAACGTAAATACCCTTTTGATTATATCTTTCCATTATGAAAATACAACTGTCAGACATCACAATCTTTTCAACTTTGTCCAATATACAATCACCCGAAAATTCAAGAGGAATCATTTTTATATCCTCTGCAAAATCGGATAATTTACCGTAATCAGTTTCCATTTCCGTTATCGGTATAGAAACGATATCTCCTCTCACAGTATTTTTCTTATCTTCTTTTGTTAAATCACATGCAATAGATATAAAAATCAACAATACATACAATATATTTTTCTTCATACTTTTACTATTTAGCATTTATACCAATAAATACTGCTCTAAAATGATCAGTTCTATAAAACCGATTTGCTTTCAGAGCAGTATCTTTCCTAAGTTACTGCGTAGCAGGTGTACCATACATTTCAGTCATTTGTTTCCAAAAGTCCGCACAAAAGAAAGGAGTACATTGTGCATTACCTCCACGTTGACATTTTACTGAAGCATCACTAACAATTATAGGAGCAATCCCATCAGCTCTAATTTTAACTTTTATTCCAAAAACAGAAACCTCAGAACCAGGTTCCCCTTCAACATCCATTGTACATGATGATGCTAGCCGTGACCAAAGAGAATGTGTCTCAATATCACCACTCGTTCCGGTATCATTACTCTGCCCCAACACTTCTAAATGAAGCGGATGATCCTTAACACCATAGCCACTCCAGGCGTATTGGATGTTTAACACAATTGCCAAAAGGAGCATTGCTCCACCGATTTTCAGAAAGCTTTTCTTTTTCATGCTTACCTCCAACTTTAATTGTTATTACTTATTGATTACGCATGAGTTGCTGTAACTCCTGCATATTTTTTATATCCTCTCGCTCGTTTATCAACTCCCGAAGTTCCTTTTTCACACTATCGCTATTTTTCCATTGCCTGACATAATAATTCGTGTAACAGCCCAAATAACATGAATAGATAATCAAACTCACAATCATCATCCTCCGAACTCGTTTTTCTTTTAAATGCATGATTGTTACAAACAGATAGGCCATAAGAAGACAACTGGCAACGCCTGGTAAATAGAGATATCGATCGGCCACTATTGCAAATCGTGATATAGGGATAATATGAAGTACAAATAACAGATGTATCAGGAAAAATAAGGAAGTGAAAAGAATAATCCTCCTTTGTCGCAATAAATAGATGCAATAAACGACAAAGATGACGACTACCGGATAAAACCAGAAGCGGAAAGGCATAGCGTATCCCGGTAACATCGGAAAAGGATACAAATAAGACAATTTAATGGGTATCAAGCATTTTGTCAAATATTCGATTAAGGAATAAGCCGCAAAGACAACTCGGTCGATCAATGGATAATCCAGCTCTTCCCGCCGGAATCCTTGTGCTAGCATGGGGATAGTTCCCATATAAAGAGACAGCAACAGGAAAGGCAGTTTTTCTTCCCATATTTTCAGGCGAAGCAGTCCTCTATCTGTTACAAAATCGACCAGTAATAAACATAATGGGAATACCACAGCCTGTTCTTTCCCTAAACAGGAACAAAGAGTTAAAGCCAGGGTTGCCACATAATAACTTAACTTTTCCGTACGGATAAATTTTAAGTAGCATAAAAGTCCCGTTAAATAAAATGATGTATAAACAAGGACTTTGGATGCGCTTATCCAGGCAACCGGCTCTACGTTGACCGGATGGATTGCCCATAACAAAGTAGCCAGAAAAACGATTTGTTTGTTATTCATCGTCGCAAGCCGGGATGATTGAGTTAATAGACCGGAAAGAAAAAAATAAAGCAATACGACATTCAACAGATGTACTCCCAAACCGGCCAAATGAAATATCACCGGAGAGTACCCGAATAATGAATAAATAAGTACATAGCCTATTTCATTCAGGGGTGAATACTGACCACCATGAGTCTCTGTGAAAATTCGGTAAATATTCTCCCAGGTAAGTCCCCCGGAAGTATACGGATTAATCACACACCATTGATCATCCCAATAATACAGAAAATCATTTTCTGACAAAGGATAATAAACGATACACGTCATCACCAGTATAAAAAACAGAGGGCAATACCTTTTTATCCTTGTTGGCATATTCATAGTATTTATATTTAGCGGGTTACACATTAAAAGAGGACGAACAATTTTCCGACCGTACAATATATTCAGGACGGTTCTTGCACTGCATAAACATTTTACCCAAATACTCTCCTATAATACCGAGCATTAATAATATCACTGCCCCCAACACAGAAATCAGTATAGCCAGAGATGCCCAGCCTGTCACAGCCTGCCCCGAAATAAAAACAGCATATAGCACATAAATAATTTCCGTGATGGAAAGTAAAGCGAAAAAAGCAGCAAAAAGAATGGCCCATCGTAGCGGGCGGATACTGAAAGAGGTGATCCCGCAAACGGCAAACAAAATCATTTTCTTTAAAGAATACTTCGTAGTCCCCGCATAACGCATCCGAGCCTGATAAGGTATCTGTATCCTGTGAAAACCGACCCATGAAACCATCCCACGCAAGAACAGGTATTCTTCGCGACAGCCACGCAATACCTCAATTACTTTCCTGTCGAGCAGGCGGAAATCTGCACAACCTTCTGTTACCGTTACATCAGATAAAAAATTCATCAAACGGTAAAAAAGACGAGAGCTAACTGTTTTGAAGCAATTAGACTGTTTACTATCTATCCGGATCGTATCCACGATATCATATCCATCCGCCCAGCAAGCTAACATATCAAAAATTAGCGCTGATGGATGTTGCATATCTGCATCCATAGTAATAACGACTTCACCCCGTGAATAATCCAATCCTGCTTTCAATGCTTTCTGATGCCCGAAATTCCGGGAAAAACTCAACCAGCGGACATGAAAATCCTGTTCAGACAACAACAATATTGTTTCCAGGGTATGATCTGTACTTCCATCATCCACGAAGATTAATTCATAAGGGCAAGATAATTTATCCATTACCGGACACAGTTCCTCATACAACACATTAAGACATGCATCCTCATTAAAGCAAGGGATTACAATAGATATATTTTTAGGAGGCTTTTCATACATATTAAATATAATAATCCGCATAACGTCTGTTTAATGACCAACATTACACAGATCCTTTTAATACAAACGCATGAAAAAAATAAATGACCCCACTAAAAATAGAAAAAATGTTTCGATAAGAATAAATGCATTGTACCATACCTAATAATAACTTCGTCCAATATCTTCTCTTAACAGAATAAAAAAATTCCATTATTTTTCACCACCTCCATCCTGGAAACTTAAATATAACAAACAACAAACCTGTTATTTTAGTACAAACTCCATGTAAAATCATACGTATGTATTTTTGTTACAAGTTAAATATCAGTTAGTAACAACTCTATTCCCTATTGTAGGCATACATTGCAACGTTTTAAGAAACGTTTGTTAATTATATGTCTAATTAAATTAATCATTATGTTTAAGATCTACAGACCTATCAGCGCATTATTGCTGGTGGCCTCATTAGGATCTGCCTGGAATGCCTTCGCATCCGAAGGGACAATAGGAGAAACTTCTGAAGTTAATCAGCAATCAGGGAAAGTTACAGGTATCGTCGCAGACGATCTTGGACCGATAGCCGGAGCAGCAGTCTCGGTAAAAGGCACCTCTAAAGGAACCATAACGGACAGCGATGGAAAATTCGTCCTGAATGGAGTCAAAAAAGGCGAAATAATACAAATTTCATTTCTGGGTTATACGACACAGGAAATCGCCTATAAAGGACAGGAAAGTCTGGATATCAAATTGGTGGAAGACTCACAAACCATCGATGAAGTCGTTGTTACCGCCCTCGGAATGAAACGTTCTCATAAAAGCCTTGGTTATGCATTAACAACCATCAAAGGAGATGAATTCACACTTGCCGGTAAGGCAGCAAACCCCTTAACATCTCTATATGGTAAAGCTGCCGGTGTTGGTATCCAATCGAGTGCAGCAGGTCCAACCGGAGGTATAAATATAAAGATTCGTGGAGCAGCCAGTTTGGAATCATCCTCCAAAACACGCCCGTTGTTCGTTGTAGACGGTGTGCCCATTCATGACCAGGAATCATCTATGGCAACCCGTGGTTATGATCCGTTGAACTCTTTTGATTATGGTGCAGGTATCAATGATATCAACCCGGAAGATATCGAATCAATGGAAATCTTGAAAGGTGCGAAAGCATCCGTTCTATATGGTAGTGAAGGTGCCAACGGCGTTGTATTGATCACAACCAAAAAAGGGGCTAATACCAGAGGTTTAGGAGTAACGGCTTCTTTCCAATATACGGTTGAACAACCGGTTTCCTATATTGATTTTCAGAATGAATTCGGTACAGGAACAAGTGTATATGATGAATTGACAGGTAAATTACCCGATGGGACCTCTATGAGAAGACTGGGTACTTCCCGCTTCAACTTCGGACCCGCTTTCGACGGAAAACCGATCATGGACATAGACGGTAATATTATCAACTACGAAGCACAACCGGATAACTTCATGGATTTCTTCCGTAAAGGTTATTCTGACAACGTCAACGTTGCCATTGCCGGTGGTAATGAAATGGGTAATATGCGTGTTTCCTATACCAATTACAAATATCAAGGTATTTTGGATAACTTTGAACAGAAAAAGAATATCCTCAGCTTCTCCGGGAAAATGAACGCATCAAAATTTGCGTCTTTCGAGATCAATTCGAACATTTATAATATTGTCACCCAAAACCGTTATCCCAATATCGGAAGCCTCGTTTCATTTGGTGTCAACAGAGATCAACCATTTTCAACGCTAGAACGACTATATAAAGACGAATCCGGATACAAACGAAACTTGGAAGATTACACGATGAGTAGTTATGCTTCTAACATTATGAGTTTGTTATGGCACCAACATGAAAACAAAAATGTGGATGATAAGTTCCACATGATTACATCATTAAAGGGGAAATTCGATTTCCATAAAAATGTATTCCTTGTTTTACAGGGAGGTATTGACTATACGGATGTTGAATATAACCAACAAGCCAGGGTTACCCAAGTTGAACCCAATGTAGTCGGTGGAAAATATTCCAGAAAAGAAGAACGCTATGTAGTACAGAATTATGATGCCATGTTGAATTTCGACAAGAATTTCATGAAAGATCGTTTGAATGTACTTGCTTTCTTCGGTGGAGGTTACCGCAGCAATGAAGATAAGAGCATCAATGTATCAACCTACGGCGACATGCTTTATCCGGATTGGTACTCATTGAATAATGAAGGGTCATGGCCAGGAGCAGGCGACAAAGGAAAGGTTAGAGGTATGTCACGTGGCTCTGATTTCTTGTACAGTCTGTACGGTGGTGTGACTCTTGCTTTGGACGAACGCTACTATGTTGAAATTACCGGAAGAAATGACTGGGCCTCGACTTTGCCGGCAGGAAATAACTCCTACTTCTATCCGGGTATCTCATTCAACTGGAACTTCAAAGACCAGCTTCCAATCCCGCAATTGCAGTTCGGTAAGATACGTATGGCATGGGCCGATGCCGGTCGTCCTGCTTCCCGCTATTTTGCAAACAACCTGTTCAGCTTAGGACAGATTGCTGAAACCGAAGCTTCCGTCGTATCACCTCCTAGTTCTCTCTTCTCCGGTAAGTTGAAACCTGAACGTAAAAGAGAATATGAAATCGGTATGGACTTGCGCTTCTTCGATCAGAACAGACTGGAATTCGACTTCTCTTACTATACCAATAACGTCTATGACCAAATTATGGCCGTTCCATTGTCATCCACTTCCGGATACAGCGAAATCAGGATCAATGCCGGTAACGTACATAACTATGGTTATGAAATCTTCTTGAAAGGAGCTCCGCTAGTAGGTAAAGATTTCCGTTGGGACATATCATTCACGGCAGCCAATCAATATTCAACTGTAAAGAAGTTATACCCGGGTATTACACAGAAAATCATTGGTGGCGGATCAGGATATAAAGTGGTAGCCGAAGTGGGTGAACCAATGGGTGAATTACTTACCTATGACTACAAGAAAGATGAACATGGCAATCGTATTGTGAGTTCGAATGGTTTCTATCAACTTGATTATGATGCAGGTTTCAAGAAAAACTCCAATGTCAACCCTGCTTTCATCGGCGGTTTCAACACGTCATTCTACTATAAGAACTTCAACATCAACTTAGGTTTCGACTATAAATTCGGTGGAGCATTGTTATCAATGTCTAACTATTACCTGATCGGTAACGGTTTGTCTAAAGAATCTCTGCCTTATCGTGACGAAAAACATGGTGGTCTGGCTTATTACATCAATGAGCAGAACGTAAAAGTGCCCTGCGCACACAATGCGACAGCTCCGGCCAATGCCCAAGACAACCGAATATATCATGATGGTCTTATACTTAATGGCGTAAAAGAAGACGGCAGTAAGAACGATATCATCTTAAGTGCATACGAATACTATTCTACATATATTCATGATATGTCTGCCGATCTACAACCTGATAATGTTTATAAGAATGACTATATCAAATTCCGTGAAATCGGTATTTCTTATACCATTCCGAAGCGAATCGTAGAAAAAGTCAAACTGCAGAAAGTAACTCTGACAGCTACTGCACGTAACCTGTTCTACCTCTATAAGGCTATTCCGAATATTGACGCAGAATCAACACTCGGCACGAACTCTTACGAAGAATATTCATTCTTCCCTTCTACTCGCAGTTTTGGTATCGGTGCTTCAATTAGTTTCTAATTATACTATTAAATGCAAGGAATTATGAAAAATATATTATTAACAGGTTTGGTGGCAACGTCTCTATTATTTTCCGGTTGCCAGGACAAACTGGAAGAAGACTTTTACAACCCTGAAGTTTATCAGGCTCCAGATGACAAACTAGCTTCCGGCCTATTCACACAAACACTTTACGAATGGCAAGTGTATGTACAGGACTACGGAGAATGGTGGTGGTCATTAGGTGGCTGGGGTATTACAGCCTATGCCCAAGTCGGCGTTCGGCCTATGACAAGTAATTATGCTGGTGTTTATCAAGATTTTGAAGATGTAACTACCGGTAACGGATTCTCGGCAGACAACGGTATACGCAATTATTTCAATAACATGTATACCAAGATGAGCAAATGGTCTATTTTCAAACAGTTAATCGAAGAAGAATATACAGGTGATGTATTAACAAATGCCTATGTATATTACCAGTTGACGACTGTAATAAAAGACTTTACCATGCTCCGCAACATCGATTTCTTCAACAGCATCCCCTATTATAATGCCATCCAGGGTAACAAAGGGGTTCTGTTTGCTGAATATGATGATCCTTTGGAGGTTACTAAAACAATTCTTGACGAATTGAAAGAGATTTCGGAAAGCATAGTTGCCAATTACGATAAAATGTCTGCGGATGCAAAAGCAACCTTTGCCAAACAAGATCTCGCCTTTAAAGGAGATATCCAATTATGGAAACAGTATATCAATGCATTGAGACTGAAATTTGCGATCCGCATGTCTGCTGCCGACGAAGCTTATGCCAAAGCTCAGATCGCATCGGCGATACAGGGCGGGCTTCCCAGCAAAGACATGACCTGGCTTTTACCGACCAATCCTGCAAAGGATTTACCGGGAGGAGGTACCATCAACCGCGGATGGTTCGAACGTTTCACTTCGATATTTATTCCAAATGTCATCCTGGAAAGAATGAACCATAACAGATTGAAATATGAACCGGGAATCGATGACCCGCGTCTGCCTGCCATAGCTGCTCCGACACGTTACAACGATTATCGTGGTATCCGTATGGACAACCTATACCACCAGCCGGCTTACGACTCTATTGCCGCCGGCAGCGAAGAAAACATGCGCCCGGATTACATCGATGAAGGAACATGGGAACGCCATAAATCCTATATCAATAACAACTCTGCATACCGCGATGCCGCTGGAACATTGAGTTACTATGATATCAACTGCGTATCCATGTATAACCCGGCCACTTATTACTATGCCAATTTCCCGGTCTATATGTTCTCGCTGGCCGAAACAGAGTTGCTCCTGGCGGAAGTTGTTGCTAAAAACTATGCTTCCACAGGGAAAAGCGCAGGTGAACATATCAGCGATGCTATGGCTTATTCAACAGAATTTTGGTACTATGTAAACTCTCTGTCCATATCAAGCCCTGCTGATTATCCACGCTATTTCCCGGAAAAACCTTCTGCCGAAGCGGTTCAGACATACGGTGATTTCCTGAAAGCAGAATATCAGAAAGCAACTACATTGGATGATCAAATGGAGTTTATCATGCAACAGAAGTATATCCATCTGAATTTGATGGCACCCAATGAATGTTGGACAGAATTGCGTAGAACCCGCCATCCGAAGTTGGAGCCGATCAACTTCCCGCCGTATTACACGCATATCAAACCACAAGTTGAACGTATAAAATATCCGGATTCCGAAGAACTGAACAATACAGAGAACTTTGCTAAAGTAAAAGCAGAGAACAACTATTCTTCGCCCATTTATTATATACCGCAAGACAAAAGATCTGAATCTTACTATCGAGATACTTACATTGAGATAGAAAAAGAGTAATAGGGAGTTGAGAGAGGAGAGCTGGCCATATGGCGGGCTCTCTGTTTTTTTAGGATACTTCCTCTTTCTGCGGCACCAGCATATTTTTCCTGTATTGCAAGGGGGATACCCCTACATGCTTCTTGAAGGTGCGGCTGAAATAAATCGGGTCAGAATACCCGACACGATAGGCTACTTCCGCTATGGGATAACAAGACTCATCCGATAACAAAAGTTTAGCCCGGTCCATTTTGAAGGAAACAATATAATCGTTCGGAGTCATTCCTGTAACCATCTTAATCTGGTTGAACAAACTGGTCCTCCCCATTCCCATACATTTAGCCCAGTGAGCTATATCGAAATCCGGATCTTCCAGATGTTCCTCCAAAACATGGGTAGCCGTATCCAACAGTCTTTTTTCCTGTACGTTAGTTGCCAATAGCGGCACGTAATCCTGCTCCTCTTTCTGCTTGATATACCTTGACAAAATACGTTTACTGTTTCTTACCAAAGAATTACATCTATGCTGAAGTAAATCCATAAAAAAAGGCTTGACCACATAATCGTCAGCACCGGAACGAATACTTTGAATCTGTTGTTCCGGAGATGGCTGGTAAGTCATCAGAATAACAGGAATATGTAATGTATCTACATGCGACTTAATCATCCGGCACAATTCTATCCCAGAACCGTCCACCATATCGATCTCACTCAAAATAATATCCGGGAGTTCTCTCAATGCGATCAAATAACCCTCCTTTACATCCTCCGCTTCAATCAAACGATAGGCAAACGAAAATGTCTCTTTCAGCGAAGCCCTTATCTCGCTGTCACTGTCTATTATCAACATCGTATAAAGAGTGTTATCTTTTGTTTCAAATACCTCTTCCACAGGCGATTCCGCATCATAGACAGGATTTCCGAAACTAAATACAACGTCTTCCTGCTCCTCTCTGTTGAACGTCTGTAACCGGGTAATTAACCCTTGCAAATAAACGACCTGCTTCAATACTTTCCCGATTCGGTTTTTACCGGCTACAACTGCCGCATCAGCAACAATATTATTCAATATAGCAATAATTACAGTCAGAGGTTTTCTGAACTCATTGGAAATATTAGTCAGGAATTGCTGATTATCCCGGTTCAATTTATCCATTTGCTCCACCTCCCTCTTTTTCATCTCCAGGGAAAGCATCAGTCGAGTCTTTGTTTTATTGAACCAAACCAGCCAGGCTATAATAGAAATTGTTACACAAACATACAGCAATATCATTGGCCACGAAAGCCAGAACGGATACATAATTATAATTTCCAGCTGGACTTCATTCTGAGGATTATCCAGCTCGCGGACAATCAGATTATACTTGCCCGGGCGCAGGGAAGAATAAGTAATCGTCCTGTTGGAAGTCGTTATCCACAATTCATCCAGACCTTCCATCTTATATTCATATTGCCCGTAATTTGATAGCAGATAGTTACTTGTCGAAAAGGTAAGACTAATTGTATTCAGGTTATAAGGCAACTCTATTTTGGAGGAAAAGGTGATATCCTGTTGAAGAAATTCCGAATCAGCAGGTGTCAGCAACTGATTATTCACTGAGATAGAAGAGAAAAACAAAGAGTAATTCCTACCCGGACGATTTAAATTCTGCTCATTAAAAGAAAATAATCCACATATGGTACCCACATAAACATTCCGGTCCATCGGTGAGACATAAATACCACAATCACCACTGAGAGAAAGTGGGGTAGGCAGATTACTTAAAGGAATATGAAAGGCAGAAAGAGGTTTCTTTTTTACCGACATATCCAAAATAGAAACTCCTTTGTCTGTTGTTACGATCAGGTTCCTATAAAACGAACGGGTTACGCTATAACATACGTCACTCAGCAAAAAATGGTCATGCTCCCTATAAGATGAAAAATCATTCCTTTCCTCATTATACAATAAAAGCCCTGAATTCAGAGTTGACATGAATAAACCATTTTTTGAATCACCACAAATCGAATTAACGGCACTGGGAATACGGCTCCCTTTTTGCAAGCCATCCCCATAGACAGACAGTATCTTTTGTGATTTCAGATCTACTGAAAACAAACCTTCTTCCAGCGAAGACACCCATAACCGGTCCTTGTCATCAATGTATACGGTACGGATATTCCCGGAACACTTTTGTTGCAGCAACGAATCATCCAACAGATAAGAGGCATGCA
The DNA here is from genome assembly GCF_023656795.1 of Parabacteroides caeci. NCBI lineage: Bacteria > Pseudomonadati > Bacteroidota > Bacteroidia > Bacteroidales > Tannerellaceae > Parabacteroides > Parabacteroides caeci. The sequence goes on along the minus strand of NZ_JAMOKT010000029.1, from coordinate 1,760 downwards.
GATTCTCCCTGTCAAGTTTAAAAATACCCTGGATAGAGGCCAACACCAGCATATCCCGGTAAGGCACAATTTCTTCTATTATCAACTGAGAGGCCGGATCGATAAACGAGAAATCGATCTGCCTGACACGGTCTGTTTTCCTGTCATATACATAAAGCCCGTTTTTATAGACACTGACAAACAAGTTATCGGTCTGCTCATCATACCACAGCGCACGAATCTTATTATCCGGCAATCGGTGGGTAGCCTTGGTGATGTGCCGGATTACTTCCCTGTTCTTGTTCAAGACGTTTATACCACTGCCCTCGGATGCGACATACAAATTACCCTCTTTATCTTCGGCCATAGAACCGATAACAGTTCCATGCAGACGATCCTCAACTTTTTCGTCGCTATAAAAACATTTGAAATCATCCAAATCTATATTTCCATACCGGATATCACCATAATAGGGTCCAATCCATAAATTTCCTTGCCGGTCAGCAAACAAAGCAGTAATCGAAGTTTCCGCCATATACGGCTGGTTACCTATTATTTCCGGAACACCATTTGTTTTCATCTCTATCCGATAAAGACCGGCCAAAGTCCCCACCCATATTATCCCCCGAGTATCCTCAGTAAAGCAATGGATATAGGGTATGGAAGAACCTCCCGGATCATTAAAAACGACAGCTTCGCCATTTAATGAAACAACAGCAGCTAAACCAGATTTAGCCGACAGCCACAAATGGGATTCCGAGTCCAGGAACTGAGTAGTTATGTTCTCTTCCTGAAAACAGGTGGTTATAATCCGTTTTTCTGTCAGATCGACTCTCAATACACCGGTAGTCGTCCCTATCCAAAACTGATTATCGCCAATCGGAGTTATGAGAGTAAAAACATATCTTTCATCGGAAAACAAAATCTCTTTTTCTCCCGACCGGACATTACATCTATAAAGTGAATGCCCTTCAACAGCATAAAGCTGATCATCCGAATAACAAATAGCCGTTGCTGTAATCTCCGGCATGAAAGGTTGCCTCATCTGCAAATCGATACAGATTATATTGTTTTCCGCCAAAAGATATAGTGTAGAATCATTTCCACAGAAATTATGAATATTAGCATCTTCGAGAGACGGGAAATATTCAGACAAACGAATTACTTTAGTAGAAATGCCATCATAACAATTTACAGCATTATTACCGAGCCATATTCTCCCCAGCCGATCCTGCCATATTGCTATAGAGGAAGGCTGAGACAATCCGTCTTTTACTCCCAAAGACCGGAAATAGATTTCGTCTCCCCATATAGTAACAGAGAATAAGAGAAGTATAAAAGTCCAAATAGCCAAACGGATTCTATCCATCAAATCTGCTTAATATTAATACAGAGAACAAGTTAACAAAGCTCCATATCATCATCCTCTCCCGTATCTTAAAAACATCTAATATCCTGAAGCCTAATATTATACATTATTTAACTAACATAGTCCTAGCAGAACTATGTATAAATAATACGCAAATATAATAATATTATTTAAAAATACGTTTAAATTCATTCATATTGTAGTCTAAAATTTAATATGTGAACCAAACTTAGCCATAAGCGGTGTTATTTTTTTCTTGTTTATTCATCCTTTTTTCTTTTTAGGCATGAGTTCTGCTAGGACTGTGTCAAAATTCCGGATATATAATTAATCAAGATGCTGAAGAAATGCTAAGCACTTTCTTATAATTCCCCATTTCTTCCTTCAACAGATATGAAATACACCCAACCAA